>WSZT01000001.1 GCA_013139985.1 Candidatus Methanophagales archaeon
ATCTCAAAGTGATACTTCGTTGGTGCGCAGATGCTCACAGCATCTACCGTCCCTATCAAAGAATCCATAGAATCGCAAACAATTACTCCCTCTCCGTGCTGCTCTCTCATTCTCGTCGCCGCATCGCCATTAACATCATAAATGTATACCTTACCAACGTCTTTCAATTCTGAATATACTCGTACGTGGTTCCTCCCCATCGTCCCAATACCTATTACTCCTACGTCCATTCCGTCGTGTGTTTATCTCACCCCACCAAATTAATTACGTTACAGATGTATTCTAACTCATCACTGGTTAACGCGGGATGTACCGGTAAACTCAAAACGAGTTCTGATAATCGTGTTGCCGTTGGGCATTGTTTCTCCTCATAGCTAAGCTCCTGATACACCGGCTGTCGATGGATAGGTAATGGATAATGCACTGCACTTCCAATCTCGTTATCGCTTAAATACGCTATAAAATCATCTCTTTTCATTGGAAAATCCGCCCCCAGTTTCACCACATACTGATGATAAACATGCTTCACATCCCGCTCCTTGTATGGCTTCTTTAGTGGAACCTTCAAGCCATTGTTTAAATATTCCGCATTAGTTATCCTTCTTTCGCTCAAATCGTCCAGTTTACTTAGCTGGGCAAGACCAATTGCAGCCTGTATATTTGTCATTCGATAATTGTAACCCAACGTGGTATGTAAATACTTTTGGCTTTGTCCATGATTGATAATGAGTCTCAATCGCTCTTCCACATCAATGTTATTTGTTGTTATCATGCCACCCTCGCCTGTCACCATGTTTTTAGTACCATAAAACGAAAAGCAGCTAGCAGCCCCAAAACCACCAACCTTTTTACCTCGGTATTCCGCTCCGTGCGCTTGCGCACAATCCTCAACTAAGAATAGTCCATGATCATCACATATCTCCTGTATTTGTTTCACATCAAACGGATGCCCAAACAGGTGAACGCCAATGACCGCTTTCGTTCTTGAGCTGATCTTATCTACAACATCCCCCGGATCTATTGCGAACGTTTCTTCATCTACATCTACAAAAACAGGTCGCGCATTCTGAAATAATACCGCATTTGCTGTTGCTATAAACGTGAAGTCAGGAACGATTACTTCATCGCCCCTTTCTATATCCAATGCTTTTAATGCTATGTCTAACGCTGTCGTTCCGCTGGTTGTGGTAACGGCATACTTTGTTCCTATGTAATCTGCAAATTCACACTCAAATCTCCTTGTCCACTCCCCACTTGCGAGCATACCTGATTTTAGTACCTCTACTACGTTCTCTATTTCCTGACTATCTATTGATGGTTTTGCTATTGGAATCATTGAAATACCTCACCAGAAGAACATCCGATGACCGCTGGATACCACTTTCATTTATTCTTAACTCCTAATTTCCCCGAAATACGCCTGCCCCCAATCTTTAATGCGCAAAGGATGCACCATAATACATAAAAGAGTTGTTCCCCTATCGTAGTTGGCTCCTTTGGGTCATATCCTTTCCTTATCCTTCGATAATTTCCCCTCGGCATCTTTTTTGACTCTTCTTTTTAGAGAGATAAGATTAGAGCTCTCATTTCTTTAAAAACTTCGCACTCCGATGTATAATATCCCAATTCTCCATTTTGTTTGAATTTTTGATAGCAAGAGAAGATGTTTCAGTTGATACTTCGCTCATGTTATACCAACAAGTAGAACTTCAAAAAATCTCGGCTTTTGCCATTTCTTTCGCTCTACATGGTCTCCAAACCTTCTATTCAATTATACTCGCCACTTCCTCAAAAATTTTCGCCGTGGTCGGTTCTTCGCATTCCACATGATTTTCCGGATGATCGAACGGATGCAGATGCCATTCTTTGAGGTTATCATACCCAAAGATCCGTTTTCCACCGCTAATTAATGCAAAATCCTTTCTGCCATTCTCAGCGTTAAAATAGATGTCAATGAAGACATTCTCTTTTAATTCAAGCCTTAACTTTAAGAAGTTCATCCTTTCTCGGATTATCATTAGCTTTGATGTTGGTAAGAGCCGATCCTTATTTAACCTCACTTCTTTTAGGAATTCTTCAAGCTTTTTCCTTAGTTTTAATGGAGTCACTCATAGCCTCCCCTCATTTTTCTCAAGACAGATAGCCAACGACTTTTTTCCTGCTCTATGGCTTCCCATTCAATATAATCGGTCTCAACTTCATGTGAATGCTTATCCCTTATCCCATCCTCGTCCCATGCTTTTTCAAATTCGCCAAATGACATCCCATATTTTGTTTCAAACTCGAGGATTTCTTCATTGCATTCTTTTAACTTGGACACAAAGCTATCTAAAGCAAGCATTTCAATTTTTTCCTCATAAGTTTTCCCCCTGATTATCGCCATATCCAAGAGTTCTGTTATATTCTTGGGCAAGCTAACCGTTTTCATTAGAACCAACTTTTCTATCCCTCTACTATTTCCTTCGCTTTCATCTCCCTCATAGATTTCTTTTCTCTTTATTTATAAAGTATAATATTTCTTTTGGTAAAGCTAAAAATTTCTTTCTGAGAAAAGGTTTTTTGATAATCATAACTCCGCATTCTACTCTATATCCCACCAGTTCTCAGTAAACCATGCATGCACCTTCTTCAAGGATTGAAAACTTCGATTAAATACCCCTTCTTCGCATCGTTCACGTATCTTGTAATTTTTTGGACAAATGTAGCTGCCTTGGTATTAAAATATTTCTCTCCGCACCGTGTGCAAACTTCCACGGAGACACCCTTTACAATCACACCTTCCACTTCCACAATTCTTCGCTCGACATCTCCCCCACACATGTAACACGTTTTCATTTTCCTCTCCTCGCTTTATAGTTTGTTACCACCTTTCCTATCTTCTTTCACTTGTTTACGTGCAGTTTTATATCCCTGACTTCAGCTTCTATGCCCATCATATTTATTATCCCTTCTTATGATATTATACTTTTCATCCATTCTACGGTTCTTCTAATCCCCTCTTCCGTATTCGGCTGCTAAAGGATACACAAAATCAAAATCCCAATTGTCTAATACTCGTTCCTTTAAAAACGGTTTAATCAAAAACCTTGTTTCTTTAGTCAAGTTCTTAAAACTTTTCAAAAGAAAAGTTGTTGGTAAAGCTTTTTGCTTGCAAAAAGGTTTGTGTTAATCTCGTAAAATCTCGTGGCTTTTTACCTCAGCGGGATTGTCCACTGAATTCCGGTTCGCGAAATGCGCTGCTAAATGGAATACAAAATCCGGTTTCTCTTTGAACACCCGTTTCAGCATCTCGTCATCTAAAATGCTCCCGTTCACAAAGGATATGTTATTCGCTCCAGGGATGTTCCATTCGTATGCGCTTGATAAGTCGTCCAGTATTACTACTTTCTCTGCACCCAATTCCGCTAATTTCCGGCACAGGTTTGTGCCGATGCAGCCCGCTCCGCCCGTTACTAACACAATTTTACCTTCATAATCTTCTTCTATACCCATTTTTCATACCCACCTTTTGTTTTTATTTCTTTAGCACAGGTTTCTTTTGTAAAGAAAAGTGTTTTTATAACCACAGATTACACAGATTACCACAAGATTATTTATTAATTTGCCAAATAAACTTTTTTTTGTTTTTTTCTTTTAGCATAGGCTAAATTTTCTTTTTTTTAAAAAAAAAGAAAAAGTGTTTTTATATCTCCATTATCTTTTTTAGTTTTCGATTCACTTCTTGTCTTAGCTCTTCATCGAACTCTCCAAGCTCACCCAAAATTAAATCTTTCAGCACGGTTGCAATTTTATCAAGTTTTATCACTGAATCTACTTTCAATCCTGCCTTTTTAAAACCTGCTTGTTTCTTTGTTATTAAAATATCAACCTCAGAAAGTTCAGATGGGATTTTTGAGGATATAAATGCCACGACAATATCTTTCTCTCCTTCATAAATCACCAAAGCTGGTCTGAGCTTTGTCGCTGTTAAATCAGTGAACGGAAAAGGCACAAGGACTATTTTTCCCTTCATTTTATTTATATCTGACCTTTAAATCCTCTATTTTGTAAATATCCGGCTCAGCCTCAAAAAATCCCGATAATGACTTCTCTGCGAGTTTCATCATTGCTGTGATCTCCTTTTCGTACAATAGCTCGTCTATCTTTTCCGAAATATCGATTACATGCAGCTTTATCTCCCTGACTTCTGCTTCTATGCCCATCATACTTATTTACACCTCACTATGATAAATACGTTTCATCCACTCCACCGTCCTTCTAATTCCCTCTTCTGGCGTGACTTTTGGATCGTGTTTTAAATCTTTAACCGCCTTTGAAAAGTCCATCTGCTTCACCTTCGTTGTAAATGGTTCTGCTTCCTTGTAGGTGACTATCGTATCATCTCGTCCAACTGCTTTCAAAACCGAATCCGAATAATCTTTGATTTCCTTCTCCCATTCTGGTCTTCCACCAACATTATATACCTCGCCCGGAATGAAATTATCCACAATATTGGCAAATGTTCTGCATGTATCTTCCACATAGTCGATTATCCGCGTATGACCTTTATAAACGGTGTAGGATCTGTTGAAAAGCGCATGATAGATGAACTTTGGGATGAAGCCCCTATAAGGCGTGTAGTGTTCGCCTGGTCCGTAACAGTTAACCGGTCTTACCCTGACGGTCTCTGTTCCGAACATCTTAGCAGAATTCATGCACATTAACTCGCCTGCCCATTTGGTGATTGCATAATCGTTCATCTGATAGGTGTCTCTTATCGAATTCTTCTCCATTACCTCTTCTGTCATTACTCCGTCATAATCACCATAAACTTCCGCACTGCTGAAGAAAACCATTTCGAATCCCAACTTTTCCTGTAACCGAATCATATGCTTCGTCCCGATCGCATTGGTCTGCCATAAATTCTCGTAAAAATCCTCGCCGTTCCACCGTCCATATTCGGCTGCTAAATGGTAGACCAAATCAAAGTCCCACTTGTCAAATACTCTTTCCAATTGCCTATAATTTCTTACATCGGCCCTCATATACTCTTCCCTTTCGGTATTACCCAGGTCCAGCGCGATTACTTCATGTCCCCTTTCCTTCAACTCGTGCACTAAGTTCGTTCCTATAAATCCCGCGCCTCCTGTTACCAAAATCCTTTGTGTCTCCATCATATTCCTCCTTCTATATTTATAACCACACCCTTACACAACACTTTTTCTTTTTTCCAAAAAGAAAACCTGTGCTAAAAGAAAAAGTAATCAAACTTTCATAAAGTTTGTTGCGTAAGCCTTTTTCGGTAAAGCCTTTTTCTTTAGAAAAAGGGTTTGTGTTAATCTCGTGATTTTATGGCATTTAAATATCACGGTCCCTCCTTCTGTATATGGCTTCCCGGGATCCACACATTGCATATACGCATGTTCTTCATCTTCCTCCGTTGTCAATCCAAGCTTTACAGGACACCAATCATGCTCTAATATCAATGCATAATGTAGCAATGTCGAAAGAGCATGAGTACAAAGTGCATCCGTCTTCTCCAGCACAATCTCCGGATCGTCTATTGTTATCCTGTCTCCAACATTATACACGGGGCAGTATCCTTTTATCTCATGAACAACAATTTCCAACATAGTACCCCCTCCTTATTGTTCAATATTCTGATGAACTCCTTATTAGAACCGCCATCAAACCCCTCGGCAATGTTAGCCATAATGGATACGGCAGCACGCTGCACTTGATCTCGTAAGCCAAAATCTCTGGCAAAATCCCCCGAGCAAGTTACGCTGTAGACCTGCTGTGCCATTTCTCTGGCGTTCTTCCAAGCTTCAATGTCTTCAAATCTTTCTATTTTTATCATAATCGCTGAACTTGCTCAAGTTATATACGAACCTTGAACTTTGAACTTTGAACCCCCCTAACCTTGAACTTCTTCCACTATCTCAACAATCCTCTTTCCTGCATTTCCATCTCCAAACGGATTTTTCCATTCATTATTTCTATCAATTATCAACCTTGTGCATTCTAAAATCTTTTCAGGAGTCGTCCCCGCCAAGATGTTTGAACCTACTTCCAGAGTTTCTGGTCTCTCGGTGTTATTCCTCAATGTAACACAAGGAATCTTTAAGATACATGCTTCCTCCTGCACACCACCAGAATCCGTTAGAACTAATTTAGCCTTTGATTCTAATTGAAGAAAAGAGAGATAATCAAGCGGTTCAATAAACTCTATGCCATTTGATTTCAATCCAAAATGGTTCATCATTTTTCTCGCTCTTGGATGGATTGGATAAACTACTGGCAAGCCAAACTCATTTGCAACAAGTTCTAAACCTTTGATAATGCCCTCAAATCTCTCCTTAACATCTACATTCTCCTGCCGGTGCGCTGTGACAAGGAAATAATTCCTTGGTTCAAGATGCAGGTCATTAAGTGCGTTGTTTCTATCTTTTGCGAGTTCTAAATTTTGGAAAACTGCGTCCACAACCGTGTTCCCGGTGTCAAAAATCTTTGTATCCTGGATACCTTCACCAAGTAAGATTTCCCTTGCGGTTTCCGTAGGTGCAAAAAGATAATCAGAGCAGTGATCGGTCAAAACTCTGTTTATCTCCTCAGGCATTTTTCTGTCGTAACTTCTTAACCCTGCTTCTACATGACCTACCTTGATGTGCAGCTTAGTAGCTGCAAGAGCACCAGCTAAAACAGTGTTCGTATCTCCTTCAACCAAAACGACATCTGGCCGTTCTTTCTGTAACACCGGCTCCACTCCGCTGAGGATCTTCCCCGTCTGCTCGCCGTGTTTACCAGAGCCGACATCTAAATTGTACGTTGCCTCCGGCAATTCGAGCTGTTCAAAGAAGACGCGGTCCATGACATACGAATAATGCTGACCAGTGTGAAGAATGAAATAATCTAAGTTCTGCCTTTCACACGCTCTAATAACTGGCGACATCTTTATAATTTCTGGTCGTGTCCCTAAAATGATGCAAATCTTCATTTTCCTCCGTTCCTACTAATCAACCTCTTTGCCTTCTCAACAGAAAACAAAAGCCTGCGCTTGTCGCTCAAAACCCAATATTCATAATTCATTTACCGTCCTTCTCCCTCAACCGCGCAATCACATTCAACGTCAACCCCATAAAAAGCCCAATCGCACCAAGAATCATAAAAATCGATACCAGCATCGCATACGCAAGCGAGAAATATCCATTCTGATTATACACCCGAAGCAGCAATATCCCAAAGAAGACACCAATAACAAATGTGACGAACCCAGGCAAACCGATATAAAGCAGCGGCTGCTTCTCCGCAATGAGCCCAATCACCGAGTTGAGCACGCCAAATCCATGCGACACCGGATTCTTTGATGATCTGCCATCAATGTCATATCTCACGTTAATTGGAATTTCCACTACGTTCAAATTGTGATCCTGTAACTGCGTTAAAATCTCTGAACCTGCACATATAGACATATCAGGATATGTTATAACACTTTCTTTCTAAAGAAAGAACCTGTGCTAAGAAAGGAACCCTTTTTGCTTCGCAAAAATCAGGGATGCTGTTTTCGGTATAGATTCTCCCATGTACGCATTTCAATCCACACCAACCTTCTCAGTTACCTTCTCGAGAGTTGCCTTAATCCCTATGATCTCCCCTTTTATCCATTCAACATCTTCCTCTATCTTCTCTTTCAAAACCACCCTTGTCTTTTCTGATTCCACACTCACGACTTCTCTTGTCTTTTCCACTTCTTCCCTTACCTTTTCTACAACTTCTCTCGTCTTCTCGCCCTCCGCCATTGTAACTTCTCTTGACTTCTTGCCCCCATCCCTTGCAACTTCTCTTGCAACTTCTCTCGTCTTTTCCGATTCTTCTTTTATTACACTTATCGTCTCGTCTTGCTTCCTAAGCATACCTACCCCTGCCTGCGCCATCTTCGAAAGCTGGAAGACCATCAAAGATTGCCTAAACGAGTCAATACTCCTTACCTCTTCACCATAATCCTTAACTTCCACTGCTTCAACAGAAGCTTCCGGTGGATAATTCGATTCTGCAAACACAATAAACCGTTTAATCCGCTCTTCCACTCCTTCAACCCGAACAATTAAGTGCTGCTCTCCATCTACCAATACATTTCGTGCATCAAATTTTTCGATGAATACGCTTTCCGCTTCGCTCAATAAAAATAGCCGATATCCAACATCGTGTACCTTCCCCTTTATCGCTATTTCCTTCGCTTTCATCTACTTCTTCTCTTTGTATTTATTTAGAAGACGATGCAAGTTAAACCTGTATCCTGCATCATCTTCTTGTGTTAATCTCGTGAAATCTTGTGGTTTATGCATCGCTTCATTTACCGTCCCGCACCCTCAACCGCGCAATCACATTCAGCGTCAGACCCATAAAAAGCCCAATCGCACCAAGAACCATAAATATCGATACCAGCATCGCATATGCAAGCGAGAAATATCCATTCTGATTATACACCCGAAGCAGCAATATCCCAAAGAAGACACCAATAACAAATGTGACGAACCCAGGCAAACCGATATAAAGCAGCGGCCGCTTCTTCCGCAATGAGCCCGATCACCGAGTCAAGCACACCAACGCCATGCGAGACCGGATTCTTTGTCGAAGTCTTAAAATTACCGTATTTACTGTGAATCGGTACCTTCACCAATCGTAAACGCTGCTCATGCGCTGTGCGTGTCATCTCTGACTCGATAGAGAAATCATACTTCTTCAACTTCCCTGCTAACAGTTCAATCGCCTTCCTATTCAAAGCCCTGAACCCGCATTGAGAATCTGTGACGACACCACCACCTGCACCTGTTACGTGGTCCAGTACTACCCTGCCGACCCTCCTGTGAAATGGCATCTGGCCTAATGACCTGAAGCCAATAACTAAATCAGCAGCATCTTTTGATGTCGGTTCAATAAGCAAGGGGTATCTCATCCGGATTGTGCTGACCATCACCATCCAGCAAAACCAAAGCATCGAATCCATGTTCAACGGCATATCTTAACGAGGTTTTTACTCCTCTGCCTTTTCCCATATTCTCACCATGCGAAACGACCACAGCACCCGCTGCCGTTGCTACTTCCACCGTCTTATCGGTAGACCCATCATCTACCACCAACCAGAACCTCAGCCACATACTTTCGCGCTATTAATACGACTGACCCGATTGCCAGTTCTTCATTATGGCATGGAATTGCCGCGAGTGTTTTCATTACCCTTTTCCTTTTATACTTTTTTGCAAGCAAAAACCTTTACTAAAAATATGGGTTTGTACTAAGAAAGGAAGCTTTTTTGCTTCGCAAAAACAAGGGATGCTGTTCCCAGTATAGATTCTCCCCATTCGTGTTCGGTTAAGCCCACTTTGACTTAAGTTATATCTAATTTTAAATAGAATAGACTTACAAATCCCCTTAACCGAACACCCATGAGATTCTCCCATGTACGCATTTCAATCAACTCCAACAATCTAATCTCTTCTTTAACCCATTCAATCAACATCTTCCACAATCTTCGCTTTCATCACCATATAATTCTCTTGTCTTTCTTTACCGCAGGCATAAATCACAGCACAAAACGCCTGTAACATGCACACTAATCCTTTAAACCGAAAACTCATTACAGACAGCTTCCGCTGATCCATGCCGATCCTCTTATCATCCTCCAGAAAAGAAAGTCAATTCAGACTCGGCACGCACTATAAAATAATGTAAATAAATAGCTTTGGCTCTTACTTATCTTTGCGCTCTGGTACTTCACAGTAATATTTGATTGATATATAAAATAATAAATTGGTACAAAATAGAAAAGCTTTTATATAGTCATACTATGTGCAAGATGTAACAAAGAAGAAAATGCTAACTACAAACTACTACTACCACAACGGCTGTGGCAATTGGCCAGATGGATGCTTTAGGCACCATTGCAGCAGTCATTTTGATTGCGCTCGTTATAGCGAAGGAGCTACTAAGTGCAAGCGAAAATGGAAAGGCATTGTTTCTGAGAAAGATAATAGGCGTTGCAAGCTATCCTCTTCTATTCGCATTTTTTACCGTGGTTCTAGCAAAAATGCTGTAGCGGAAGCGGACATCACCAATTTGAAATAATGCTTTAAGCTAACAGTTATCCAAGTAGAGGTCTAAAGCAAGAGTAAAAGTCACCTTTTTAGAAGGGGTATCAAATTTAAAAGGCATAAATAGAAGAAGTCGGTGAATGTGTCTGTGAGTAAGTGAGTAAGTGAGTGGTAAATCTGTGCTACGAAGGAATCAGTTAATCATCTGCATTGCGTACTTGCTTTTTGTAACATGTGCAGAGATAGTGACGATTTATGAACCGAAGATAGGCATTATATCTCATGCAGTTATCCTGCTCGCACTGATTTCATATTCCGCATTGGGATCAGATACCGACCGTAATTTCTCGCTGTTTCTTCTAGCTTTAGTCTTCGCTCCTCTTATCCGAATACTAAGCCTATCAATGCCGTTTATTCACTCGAATTTTATTCATGGTTTCCTGCTCATTTCCATACCACTATACATTGCGATCATCATCTGCATGCGGGTGCAAGAGCTTCGACCAAAGGAGGTCGGACTTTGTATGCCTAAGCAGAACCGGGAAAACATGCGCATTGGCGTGGCTGTGATCCTATTTGCAATACCCGTTGGAATAGTGGAATATCTAATTGTGAAGCCTGCCCCTTTGCCGGTGTTAGGAGTCCCGAATTTTATCGCTTAATCACTCATTTTCTTCCTGTGCACCGGTTTCTTAGAGGAGTTGGCATTTAGGGGTCTGATACAATATAACGCAATAAAAATGATGAGTAAATGGTGGGGTATTCTTTTTGTATCAACTCTTTTCGGCGTGCTTCACCTTGGAAACATATGCCCGTGGCATTTGGATTGCGTACTTGCTTTTTCTGTGGGCTTTGTGTTCTCAATTGTGCGAGAGAAAACGGGTTCAATATACGCAATAAGCGTTTCGCATGGTATTATTAATATCATACTATTTCTTGTTGTGCAATAGATAAAAGAGAAGACGGTAAGAAGAATAGGATCTTCCTTTTGTACCTCAAACATGGTGATAGTTCTGGCGAGGATCATGAACGGTGTTGAAAAGACGATGATAATAACGAAAACGAGCAAAAGGAATCCTATGATCCTCGAATAATCTTCTAAGAAACTTTTCATTTCGCCCCCCACGTAACATTAGACCCAAAGCGACGGCTTACTTATACAGAGCAAGAAGATTCTTCTTATTTCCGTATCGCATTGTATTCATAAGTGAAATCCATTGTTTTTCGTTCTCTTCAGCCATTAATTTGAATGCAGATGCCGGGTTAAGAGAAAGATATAAATGCGAGCAGGAGATTTATATTATATATAAGACTAAAATAAAAGATGAGAACTGCGTGGTTGGGGATACGAATGGGGCTTTGTGTATTGCTCCTGTTTGCGGTGATCTATGCGCTATTAATCGTCATAGCCACCTTCACCGGAGTGGGCACGCCGATAGTTTACGCCCTACTTGCTGGTGGATTGGTGGCTGTTCAGTTCTTTATAGGTCCAAAGATAGTAGAGAAGACAATGCACGTTCGCTATGTTTCGGAGACCGAGCAGCCGGAATTGCATCGGCTGGTGACGGAATTAGCGATGAAAGCAGGGATACCAAAGCCAAAAGTAGGGATTTCTGATATAGCGATACCGAATGCGTTCGCGTTCGGCACATCCAAAAGGAAAGCAAGGGTTTGCGTTACTAGAAAATTGATGCAGATGCTAAGCAGAGATGAGTTAGAAGCGGTTTTAGGGCATGAGTTATCACACATAAAGCATCACGATATGGTAGTTATAACGGCGCTGAGTGTGATACCGATGATCTGCTACTTTATCTATTTCAGCTTCTTCTGGTCCGGTCTCTTCGGCGGTGGCGGTAGAGATAGAGAAGGAGCGTTACCTATGATGGCGATTGCCCTTATTGCCTTCGCATTATATTTCATAAGCAACCTCATCGTGCTTTATGGATCGCGAATAAGGGAATATTATGCAGATGCTGGAAGTGTAGAGCTAACGAAGAAGCCTCATGAACTTGCTTCTGCATTATACAAAATGATCTATGGTAGTGCCGGTCTGAAGCAGGAGAAGGTGAAGAAGGAACTGGGCAGCATGCGCGCTTTCTTTGCCGCAGATCCCATAACAGCACGAGGCGATTTAAAGGATCTGAGCGCTGCTGATCTGAACAGAGATGGTAAGATAGACGCATATGAACTGAAGATATTCGCAGAAAGGGCGCAGGTGAGTCGTGCGGACAGGTTGATGGAGATCTTCTCCACGCATCCTAATCCCGTTAGTAGGGTTAAGAGGTTGGGCGAGTATTTATAAGGTATGAAAACCACGAGATTAACACAAACCTTTTTGCAAGCAAAAAGCTTTACCAAAAAACCTATTGGTTTTTCTTTTAGCACAGGTTTTCTTTTTGTAAAAAGAAAAAGTGTTGTGTAATCTTGTGGTTATAAAAAGGAGC
>WSZT01000176.1 GCA_013139985.1 Candidatus Methanophagales archaeon
GCCACCATCACCTCCTTCAGAAACCCGAACTCCTTGTCCCAGAGCACGGAAATGCCCGCGAACATCGAGCTGAAGAGCAAGGTCATGCCGATTATCCCGGGCGTGAGAAAAGCGACATAATCTACTCCCGCTGGCAGTCCTGGCATAGAGGCGTGCTCTAAACCTAAGCCCAGAAATATGAGGAAGAAAATGGGCATCCCTAAAGAGCCAACAACTCTGCTCTTTGCACGCCACATGCCTTTCATCTCTCGCAGCCACAGCACGTAGATTGCTTGAATACTTAATGTCTGTTTCATTCCCTTATCCTCCGCCCAGTGAAATGCAAGAAGACATCCTCCAAGCTCGGCTTCCTCATATTCACTGATTTTATCTCTAGTCCCGATTCCCTCGCATGTTCCATTATTGTTGGTATTCGTAAGTCTGCTCGCTCCATCTTCAACGTTACAAAGCCGTTATGCGCCTGAACGTCAGTAACAAAATCAAGATTTTCAAAAATGCTCACCGCATTCGGGGTGTTCAATTCCAATGTGACTAAATCCGACCCGATCAAATCCACCAACTTTCTCGGGCTGTCAAGTACAATTATCTTGCCCCTGTCTATAATCCCTACACGATCACAGAGATACTCCGCTTCTTCCATATAATGCGTGGTTAATACAATCGTTACGCCTTCTCTTTCGTTTAATTCCTTTATGTAATCCCATGTTCGTCTTCGCGTTTGCGTATCCAAGCCCAAAGTGGGTTCGTCTAAGAAGAGTACTTTGGGGTGGTGAATGAAGCCTCGTGCAAGTTCTAAGCGGCGATTCATACCGCCTGAATACTTGTCCACTACGATGTCCGCTTTCTCTTCCAGTTCCACTAGCTTTAGCAATTCTGCAACACGCCGCTCCCGCTCACCACGTTTTATCCCGTACATACGTGCATGGAAATCCAAATTCTCGCGTCCGGTCAATCTCCGGTCCAAAGCGGGTTCTTGAAATACGATCCCTATGCTCGCCCTTACCTTTTCCTTTTCCTTGGTAACATCGAAGCCCGCTACTTTCGCCATTCCCGATGTGGGCTTCAACAATGTGGTCAGTACCTTTATCAAGGTCGTCTTACCTGCACCATTAGGACCAAGTAAAGCAAATATCTCGCGCTCTTCTACTGTAAAAGTGATCTGATCCACAGCAGCAAAGCTAATACCCTTGCTATTGAACCTCTTTGTCAAATCCGTTACTTCTATTACTTGCATCTAATACTGTTAAGGTGCGCATCCTTTACAAACCTTTCTTTCAAGAATGTTTAATCGCAATTCAGAATTTCGCCTCTTCTCTTATTTCTCCAACATGACAACCTGGCTACGACCTATCCGGGGCTTATCAATTACTTTAAAACCATTCTGTTCAGCAACAGAAACGGTCATTCCAAATTTCTCTTCTGATACATGCCCCCAGGGTTCGGCAACCAGAAATTGACCACTCGGTTTTAGCGTTTCTCTTATTGCAGAAATTAATCCGGCCGCATCCGAAACTTCATGCACAACAGCAAACGCAAGCGCGAAATCGATTTCCTCTTTCACGTCGTCCATGCCTAATGAATTATGCTGACACACACGTGTTTCAACTCTATCGGACAACCCAGCCTTACGTATTCGTTTCTCGAGTGACTTGATCATCCCCTCTTGCACATCTACACATATGACTTTCCCGCTCGAGCCGACCATATGCGCAAGTGGCAAACTAAAGAAGCCCATTGCACAGCCAAAATCCAGAACAGTCATGCCATTCGTAACGTATGGCTCCAATATATTCTTAGGATTTTGAACTAATCGCCTTACCGGGTTGGCAAGAAGATGACCGATCCATACGGGACATAATTTTTTTGCCATCTAATACTCTCTTAATTATTTATATGAGTACAACCTATCGTTTATGCTCTTTTAACCGTTCTGTTTTTTCAACTTTGCTTTTCTGATATTCTTACAAATCCGGTTGCACCAGATTGAAAGGTTTGTGTATTTATCATCAGCCCGCTCGCATCGGAACTCTTTTCCTTCTATCCCTTACACTGCCTGCTTTATCGCATCATAAACAGAATTAAACCCTTTAAAAGGCATCATTACGAAGACATATTTATTATCCGGAATTACGGTGTGGGGGCATTCGCCACCAATCTTTGAACAAAACACTTTTACGCTCCTTTTTTACAGTATTTTGTATAAATGATTTAATTTATACACATAAAAGAGTTTCGCTTAAACTGTTCCGCCTCTAAGGTTCAATAAATAATATAACCTATGCGCTTTCAACCTCCGGTTTGTAGGTATGTTCTCCTCTATCAATCGGGCACGAGATTTTTAATTTTCCTTCTACGTCCATATCATATACCCCTCCAAGAAAGCATAATATCCAACTAAAATTAATTATTGACACAGATTAACACAACACTTTTTCTTTTTTACAAAAAGAAAATTTAGCCTGTGCTAAAAGAAAAACACAAATGTTCTTTTGGTAAAGCTTTTCTTTTTAAGAAAAGGTTTGTG
>WSZT01000006.1 GCA_013139985.1 Candidatus Methanophagales archaeon
TATACACTACATATATAAAGTTTTCTATTATTGTTTATAGTGCTTTTTCAGGCACATGCTATGCTGTCGTATGATAAAATGACTACACTATCTGTGGGTTCGCAAGACCAACTTGACGGCATGGCTAAAAAGCCTATGAACACAAGCAAGAGACCCAGAGTTATTATCTTCATCTGCTTTTATTTGTGAGAGACATGCTTTTCACCACACCTCTCGCTGCGAGCATGCCCGTAGCTGCTGCATTGACGATGTCTCTTGACAAGCCTGCACCGTCACCGGCGACAAAAAGGTTCTTCACCGATGTCTCCATGTTCTTATCCACTTTTATCCGCATCGCATAGAACTTTATCTCAGGCGCATATAATAGAGTTGAATCAGAAGCGACACCCGGTATTATCTCATTCAGTTTCTCCAAGCCCTCTATGATGTCCATCGTAATTCGATGCGGCAAAGCCATAGAAATATCGCCGGGCGTGACATCAGTAAGAGTATTTTGTACGATGTTACGCTTTATCCCGCGCCATGTGGACCTTCTTCCCCGTCTCAAGTCGCCCATTCGCTGTACTATAGGCTTCCCGCCCCCGATAGTAGTAGCCAACTTTGCAATTGAGCGTCCATATCGGGTAGTATTTTCGACCGGTTTTGTAAGCTCCACCCTCACGAGGAACGAGAAATTAGTGTTCTCCGATTTTTTTAGCCTCAATGAATGCCCATTTACACCTATAAAACCCTCATAGACCTCCTTGACTACAAATCCACGCTCATTTGTGCAGAACGTCCTTGCAAAATCGTCATACCGTTTTGTCATTATATGGAACTTCGGGTCACGGTTTATCTTGGTCACGGGGTTCATGGTTATTGCTAACACTTCTACCCGTACGCCAACGTCTATACCTACATATTCCGCTTCTATTCCGTACTTTTTTATCATCTCATCGACCCCTGCTGCACCCACTCTGCCAGGCGCGGAAATAGTGTGCCTACCTCGTATTTCATCGCCGTTCGCTGTTATTACACCTCGGCAAACTTTCACCCCATTACCTCCTTCTTCCTCTATTATGAGGTCCGCAACATGCGTATTCAGCATAAATTCAATCCCGTGCTCCACCAAATGGTCTTTAAATGATTTTATTACTTCTTTTGTCTTATCCGAGCCTATGTGCCTCTGATTTATCTCTATGAAGCATGCGCCAACCGAAGCAGCTCGCCGCTTTAACTCCTCTATGTCTTCCTCTGTGCCTTTATACAGCTCGTCAGGCATGCCATGCTCCAGAAACACACGGTCTACTTCGTTCACAAGCTGCCATGCGGTCTTGTGATCGGATAATTCTGCAAGGTCGCCTCCTATATCCGGTCTAAGGTTTAACGTGCCATCCGAGAACGTCCCGGCACCGCCCACTCCGGACATTATGTTACATTGATCACATTGAAGACAAGTGCCAAATTCTTCCATTGGACAATTTCGCTCTTCTACGTCCTTGCCCTGATCTATCACCAGGACCTTCTTATCTACACTCTTGTCTATTAGCTCGTTCGCTGCAAATAGGCCCGCAGGGCCTGCACCTACAATTATCACATCGTAATACTCACGTTTCATCTTTCAATCATTCAATCAACTAATTGATTAGCGGGCCAGGAGGGATTTGAACCCCCGACGGACAGGTTAAGAGCCTGCTGCTCTGCCTTTCTGAGCTACTGGCCCATCTCTTAACTTTACGCACATGGTTACTTAAAGTTTAGTATATATAATTTTTCTGGCTTTCAGACTTAATCAAAAAGTCTCACTTGTTATAGTACATTATCCATTTCCTGTGGTCAGCTAAAGCAGTTTATCTTTGACCTCTTCCTTTTTTGACGGATCTACAACAACAAATATCTCCTGAATGCTTCTTTTACTATGTGCTAATAGCTTAAATCCCGAAGGTGTTTCCCGTTGGAATCGCAATTCCGGCTGTCCGGTGCCCCGTACCGGCGAATGTGAAATCAGAGCAGGTATGACTTTCGCTACTCCTTCCATATCAGAGATCCGCTCTAATAGCGGCAGAATACCATCTATGATCCTATGCTCCCTCTTGATGCCGTGCCTCACGTATTTCAACCTGGCCATTGTAGAATTATTTGCACGTTAGATGTTATAAAGTTAATAAGAAAGAGTTATTTGTATTGAGCGAGCGAAATAGCCATGAGAACCGAGGATTTGCACTGTGTAAAGGTGGAGAAAGGAAGGGGCGAACAGGTAAGGCGCGCGTTGAAGGAACTCAAACTGCTGAGAACAGACGCGAAGATAACGTCTAATCATGATTATATCTATTTACCGCTTATGCGAGCGCTAAAAGCGGTGGAAAGTGAAGAGGTAGGTGTTACAGAATTTTTAACTGCTGATTTTGCGATTTCGGAGCCAAGACGAAGCATAGAAGACATCATTGGATTTAGCCCAGCCTATGAAATAATAGGTGATATAGCGGTGCTTACAGGCGCTGGTGACTCAATAACTGAGACAAATGAGCAACGCGTAGCGCATACGATACTGAACCTGCATAAAAACATTAAAGTCGTTGCCAAACGGATTTCACCAGTGGAAGGCGTATATAGAAATAGGAAATTGAAGATACTCGCAGGTGAGAACCGGACAGAAACGATCCATAAGGAAAACGGCTGCCGATACAAGCTCGACCCGGAGAAGGTCTATTTCAATCCTAGCCTTGCCGGTGAACGAAATAGAGTGGCGATGCAAGTTGAGCACAGCAAAAACGAGCTGATAATAGACATGTTTGCAGGTGTCGGCTCCTTCTCTATACAAATTGCTAAACGCGCACCTCAAAGCATCGTTACTGCAATTGACATCAATCCCGATGCAATACGGTATCTCCATGAAAATATGGAACTGAATGGTGTGCGGAACATAGAACCGATAGAAGGAGACGTAAGTGGGATCTACATGAAGTTCGAGAACACGGCAAATCGGATAATCATGAACCTCCCGAAAAGCGCTTATATGTTCCTACGTGAAGCTATGTGCATGCTCCATCCAGAAGGCGGGATGATTCATTTCTACACTGTCGAGGCGTTTTACCCCGCGAAAGGTGGCAAGAAAAAGTCACTTGAGATGGCAATAGAGATAACAAAGGCGAAAGTTACAGCAAAGCTAAAGGAATTTTGTGATGAGTTCCACTACCAGTCCTTAGAACTACAAGAAGTGAGGAAAGTGAAGCCTTATGCACCCTATGCGTATATCATCGGTGTAGATGCGGCTATCGCATCTGCTCAAAAATCGGTGGAGTTTTAAGCAGAGTATGCAAAATGGAAAGTGCAAAAGTTAAAGTTCAATAAATATTATACGAAGTGGGAAAAATGAGTACGAAGATCATATCTATTTCAGAAAGGGTATATACAAAATTGGATGCAGAGAGGTTGGAAGGAGAGAGTTTCGATGATGTTATTACACGGTTAACAGAAAAGAAATCGTTCTCACTAAAAACGTCGAACATTTCTCTCGCATACGGGCTCTGATAACCGAAACATACTAAATAAGGAGTATTTTGTTTTTCCCTTCTTTCCGTTCCATTCCCTATATACTTTTGGGTCATATCCCGATGCTTTCGAGTTTTTTTTTCAAAATTTTCATAAGGGATTTTATCGCGGGGGTATAGAGGATTTGAAAGCGGATGGATCAAAAACATAGATGAATAGGATTATGAGTTATTTGAAATTTGAAAGGAATTTTTCTCTTTCAAGTGCCCATTCAAATTCTCTCCTGACCCATCCAGGCTTCATTGCCTCCCTGTGAGGCAAATTATCAGGAAATCTGCCTCGTCATGGATCGTATTTTTTATCGACACGTTGATGTCTGCACTATCAGGAGTTCTTACTGTCCATCCACGCTGATATATATCTAGGCAGGTACGAGCTCGCCCAGACAAGGGCTTTAGCTCAGGGCCTAACGCCTAGGTTAAACAGCCGCGCCAAGAAACTCGACCGTTAAGGCTGCAACAGTTCTCGCGGGCTGGCTGCGTACATTATTGACTATGTAGTTTTCAATCGCGACAATTAATGTTTACTCCATTTGGGCGGGAAGCCAATCCTATTATAAAAATCCTCAATAAATTTAATGACTGATTGAACTGACCACTCAGCGCATCCATGCCCTAAACATTTTTTGGGGAAAAAAGCATCGTTGTCATGAGAAAAAGGATTGATATTGAAACGACTCTTTAACCGATTTTCTATCCCTTTATGATTTTTTAAATCCGTATCCCACTCTGGTTTGTAGTGAACCAGAGCATTGCGCAATTTAATAAGATCGTTTACCTCCTGATATGGTGGGTTTCCGTGGTCGAATGCTTCTTTATTGGCCACAGCTAGAACACATCGATATTTTTCAAGGATTGAAGATCTTTCAACTACATCCCACGTCCAAAACTCTGAAAGTACTTTGGGGATCGAGGGATCAAAGTCCTTAAAAAGATTATCATTATCAATTGCACTAATAAATACGTCATTAATAGTTGCCTCAAGTGATGCGACTGAAACAATGATTGCACCAGTTACGTATGCTCTATGTTCAGCACGTAGTTCATCCGTAATTCCATCCTTGTAGTTTTTTTCAATTATGGCACTTTGTCTGGCGAAATGGGCTGCGCTTAACATATGATGACTTGAAAAATTGGTCTTTACACTGGCGGTCACCGAAACACCTAGTGTTGATTTTACTTTTATTGAACCCTTTAGATGTTTATCTGCCATGATCACTCCTATCTAGCAATTTGATTAAAAGCAGTCTAACATTACTTTTTATCTTTATTCGTATTTGTATAGCTCACTTCAAACAAAGCTCATTGACGAGCAATTTTTTGAGTTCCGCGTAGACATCTTTTGCCTGTAACCGCCATGTGGCGAAGACCGAAGCGATGTACTGGTAATATTCAGCGCC
>WSZT01000195.1 GCA_013139985.1 Candidatus Methanophagales archaeon
GCCGGAGAAGCGACCATCGTACCCTGCCTGGTCGAAAACGGCAAATATATCGGTGTTCTATCCGAGGAATACTACCGAAGCAAAGCGGGTATGGACTTGCTTCAACTCATCCATGACTACAAACCCACATATTATTTCGAGCTGCACGCTTATGGTGAGCACTCATATGCTAAGTTGACCGATCCCGAGCGCGTGAACAAGATAGGCGTCCCCCATTTCGTCGATTTCGGTGACGGGGTACTCATAGGGTCTATCGCACCCATTTTGAGGCGTAAATTTGCAGTGCACGATTTCTGCATCACTATCGAGGTGCCGAAATGGCGAATTAAGAAGATAAAACAAAAAGTACATGAGATTTTGATGTTCGGGCTAACGAAAACCGATAGAGAAGCGATAATGCGTGAGTTACGATTGCGGTATCCGGCACAAACAAAAATGGCTGAGACGTTGTTCTATCAATATTACCATAACATCTTAAATCCATTCTAATTTAATAACCACCAGATTACACAGATTTCCACAAACCTTTTCTTAAAAAGAAAAGCTTTACCAAAAGAACATTTGTGTTTTTCTTTTAGCACAGGCTAAATTTTCTTTTTGTAAAAAAGAAAAAGTGTTGTGTTAATCTTGTAAAATCTCGTGTTTTTTTTAAAACGATTTATGAGAATGCAATAATGATAGAACTTTAAAAGGCTGGTTTTCCTGCGGTTTCTCAATATGCAATAAAGGTGCATTAAATTAATATTTGTGAGCTAGATATTCAGGCGAAATGAGATAAAAAGCTGTTGAAAACATTTACGCTGAAAAACGAGGAAAAAACGGTATTCAATAACGGTGAAATGTCCAATTTTTTAGCGGACAATGAGATACTGCGATAGAAGTATCATTTCTTTGAACTAAAGAGCTACCAGAAACTGCAAAAACAAGTTTAAAAATCACGTGATGCACCTCCCAATCATCCAGCCGAACACATATGGCTAAAACATATATTGTTGAATTTTGTGCGGCGGTTGTCCAAACAGAAAGGTGTGCCAGGGAAGCAACTGCTTCAGTTCGCGGGAACCAATAATAGCGATGATTTGCACGCAATGAGCGACGCTATCGAGGCAGATTATTGATTGCTCAACGCTTAAGTCTTTTGTTTAAACACAGTTAAATCCTTTTATAGCTCAAACAAATTCCGTAATCGCTTGTCTACTTCCTCTTTCATACTAGATGACAATTCCCCTAACTCACACCGAATCAGGGAGGTGGTTACCGTCATAAGACGATGTAAACGGAGCGCAGATGATACCTTTAACCCTGTTAGTGCAAAATCCCTTTATCATGGTTGAAATGGCTTTCCATCAGTTGGCTTATAGATATCTTCTGCCTGATCGTTTAAGAACTCAAAAGCAGGATTAGCTGCTGCTGCTCGAAGCCACTCGCTTTCATCTATGTCATCAGAAGGAAATAGAATGATGACACGGACACGGTTGGGACCGGCAATCGGTAGTGGTTCATCAATATGAAGCCGGCTTTCTTTGTCAACTGTTCCCATCACTTCGATAGCATTCATTGTAATTTCCATATTTCCCTCCCCCATTTTTATCACCTTTAATTCACCCTCTACCTTTTATGAGTATAAGAGTAAATTAAATTATCAACATAAGTTTGAATATAAATAGTAAATAAGGTAGTTCGCGGCGGGTTTTCCAAAAGAGTAGATTCAACGATATTTAAATACTCGTAACTCCAATAGTCATTTCATGTTAGAAGAAACGTTTTTTGAAATTTCGATCTGGAAGGTGCTGAATCAAAATCAACGAGAAACAGATGGAGCCTAAAAGAATCCTTATGGATCGCGGAATAAGAGCCGTGAGAAGTCTTGGTCAGTACTTTTTGGTTGATATTGATGTAGCAGTGAGAATGGTAGAATATGCAAGTGTTGGGAGTGAAGATGTAGTGCTGGAGATAGGAGCAGGCTTGGGAAGCGTGACCGATGAATTAGCACGAAAAGCGAAGCAGGTTTATGCGGTGGAAAAGGATAAAGAACTTTGTGAGATATTACGGGAGCAGTATGTAGACAAAAAAGGCAAGATCGATGTGATCGAGGCAGACATAATGAAACTAGAACTCCCGGAATCTGATAAAGTCGTTGCAAGCATACCATACTCCTTGTCATCACCAATAACATATAAATTGCTGCTCCATAACTTCGGGCTTGCTGTGCTCTTATATCAGAAAGAGTTCGCGCAGAAGATGACGGCGGAGCCTAGGTCGCATTTGTATGGGCGGGTATCTGTTATTGCACAGGCACTTGCAGACATCGAAATCCTTGAGATTGTCCATCGGGATGCTTTTTGTCCCTCACCTCCTGTTAAAACCGCGATAGTGCGATTTACGGAGAAGAAGAAACGGCTAGTGGAAGATAAGCGGGCGTTTATTGAGTTCGTTAGTTTCGCATTCGAGCACAGGCGGAAGATGATGCGGCATATATTTAACACTTCGGACGCGCTTAAGGATTTGACGAAGAGACCGGAAGAGTTGAGTCCGGAAGAGTTTGTACGGCTATTCAAACTTAAATACTGATATTGACCCATAGCTTTAAATAGTTTAACAAATCGAAAAGCTTATATACTCCAAAACTTCAATGGATGTTAAAACTACGTTAGATGATTGCGTAGAGGTGAGGATAGATGATGAAGATAAGGGGAAAATAACATGACAACACCGATCGAAAATAAGGAAAGAATAGCCGTTCTAGATCAAGTTAGGCTTAAGGATGGCATTGACAAATTGAAGAAGACATTCCAGGAATCAGCCGCTCAGGACAAAGAAGCAGCGGTTAATTCACTTAATCACGAGGCTTTGCAGTTTACTTCCCTATTTCTACTCCGGGATGAGATAGAGAAGCTAGCTATTCTTGAGCAGTTGAGTGAACGGAATCGAATCGCTATGGAGATTGTGGAGGATGTCCTTTCTCGTGATAAGGAATCGCCTACTGCTTCTTGTCGTTTACCAATATGTGACTACATCCAAATGGTTCACTCGGTTTTGAGATGGATGTTGGAAACAGGAAGCAAGGATGACGGTTTGAGTGCCGAATATATCCAAGTCCTAGACACCACGGCGTCACTTTTAACAACTGTCTTCCGAGATGAGATGGTTTTACCTATCATAGCCGATTTGATCTTTACTCGTGCCGAAAAAGAGTTGTTTAATTACTATTTAATCTGGGCTTTCTTTGAAGCACGCGAGCCATATACTTTGGATCTGATTGCAAATCGTCTGCGATCTCCGCGAGTGAAAGAGGCCAAGTTAGCGCGTCGTCTCCTTGCCTTTGTACCTGGCATAGATGTCCATAAGGATACTGAAGGTGAGCAGCAGTATCGGACTTTTCAGCTCTGGCTTGAAGAAAACAGCCCGTTTCTGCATTACCGTGGTGAAAGTTTCCAAGAGACCAGCAAGCCGGTGCCCTATGATGTAGGCTTAAAGGGCAAATACCTGGGAAGGTCTGTGTCGGTCGATTCCGGAGAGATACTTAGTCCTCTAACAAAGGAAGAAAATCAAATTCTGGAAGAATTCGAGAAAGATGATGAAGAGGTAAAGGATAGTATTGCTACATCTTCAGAAGTGAAGCGTTACCAGAGTTTAGAGGATTGGGACATATGGATTCGCCGTCCATTGAAGGAACGAAAAAAAGTAGAAAAGTTAGGAGGTTCGCGATGATCAAAATCGCGGGAACCTCTGTTTCTCCCAGTAGCATTAACGGCCAATGGCCATCAGGTAGCATTGAAAGAGACATCATAGATAGTATGGCTACAAGTGAGGCGGTGTATGCGTACGATTCGCTGGACCTACTGCAGTTTGAACTGAAGTTGAGGGCGAATATCATTGCTGCATCTAAGGACCTTGCTCAAAGTGGCGTGAAATTTGCAGGCTTTAGTGACTCGAGGTGCAATTTAGACTACTGGTATTTCAAAGCGAACGAGTTTGGATTAAAAGGATTTCAACTAAAACAGGGCGTGAAACCCTCCACTGCTATTACCAATATCATTACGAAAGGCTCGAAATATGCATTTGAGTGTGCCACAGCGATGGTGATTGTTTATTATAATGCAGTTTTCTATACACTCCCAGAGGATACTTTTAACAAACTGTTTGCGGGAATTTATCTAAATGGTTGGAATCGAGACGAAGATCTTAGGTTTACTTCTGACAAAAGAGTAGATTACTTCCCGGGAGACTATATGTATTTCAAAAACCCAGATGTAAATCCAAGAACGCCAGAATGGCAAGGAGAGAACGTCATTGACTTGGGGGACGGTACCTATTATGGCCACGGTATCGGTATACAGACTGCTGATCAGATGATTGATTCGCTAAATGCATATCGGAAACCAGGGGCTACAAGGTCTGCCTATCTGATGGATATGGCAGGTTATCCTGATTTCAAATATCTGGCCATGCACGAGTTGTATGCTGCCGAGCGAGAGGTTCAAGACTATCAGGTGGGCTGGTGGCACGACACGAAACATGGCGTTGTTGTCTTACACTTCAATGATGGTGGTGATCTCCAAATTGGCCCTCTAACTTATGCAGACTATATGTCCTTTGTTGATACACTACGCAACGAAAAACCGGTCTACTATAATCAACTGCAGAAAGTTTTGACAACATTAAAAGAGCCGGTAGGTGAGGGGGAGACGTAAATCACAATTTTAAAATAAAATAAGGAGGTGAAAAAAATGGCTAAAGACGTTGAAAGCTATCAGGTGGGTTGGAAGCATGATGGGAAGTATGGTATAATCGTGTTGTTCTTTGAAGGTGGCGAGTCACACAAAATTGACTACCTCTCGTATGAAGACTACAGCGCAATGGTTGACATGCTCCGCAACGAGAAGCCCGTATGGTATGATGAGAACCGAGCTCTTCTTGCTACATATAAAGAGCCAGTAGGCGAGGAGGAGACTTAATTCGCACCTAAATCAAGGTGGCAAGGAAGGGAGACATATAAAAAATGATCACAAAAGAATTTGTGCTCAAGAAAGGGCAGAGAGGGCGCTTCTATTTTAATGTGCAAGACGATTCGATTGTCCTGTCTGAACAGTCAGGGATTGAAGTTAACTATGTAAAAGAGGACCATTGGGAGCCTTTAACCATCGGTGTTCCACTAAAAGCGCCTTTACCATATGAAGGCCTTTTTAGCTGTCTTGCAACAGAGGAAGGCAATGGAATTGCAAGAATTGAGCATAGAGATTCCAGAGATAATGTTAAAGAAACACTACTTATAGACGCAGCAATAATCAGGTTAGCTCTTATAGTGGATGCAGATCGTGATGGAACAGTTGGAGCGGCGGAGACAGGCGTTGCCAATTGGGTTTGGGGTCGCAATCAACGCGGTGCGGTAATTATTGTCAACAACGACCGGGATGTCTCGGAACTACATCCTGATACTTCTGAACAGTCAGAGTTAGCGAGCATAGTTGTTCCGTCTACTTTGGTGGACACACTTCCGGATGGCTATCGACTGGTACTCATGTCAACACAGCATGCAGCTAGGAGATTTAGTATTTATCGTCAAAAAAGCGATGGTAGTTTAGAGCGTATTCTTGGATGCGATCCAAAGGCAAGGGATTCTAGTCCAATTACACACTCGCCCCCTCTTAATTTAAAGGGAGAGCACTGTTTTATTGAAGCTCATGAGTTCTCCGGACCATTTTTTGAAGGCCTCATCACAATCAAATTGGGACTTATTGATGACAGCGGCGTAGAGACATCAGAAGACTCGGCAGTATTTAGAGTTGCTCCGTGGATAATGACACCCAATACCTTACCGGTTGAAGAAGTCTATGCATGTAAGATCGATGTAGCCGGGGAAAATCCAAACTATCGTTTCCTATCAGATCTTGAGAATGCTCTTACAGAGCTTAATATACCACTTCGAGTGATCCTACCAATCGAAAACCTAGGCGACAGATGGATACAGGACGAAATAGAATTTGGTTATTGCCAAGGCGCCACACATACAATTCCGGTGGTTTTCGATAGCCCTAGGGACCGTGGGCTAGACGATTTTCCAGAAAGAAAATTGCTGGGGCCCGATTTTGGACATTTTCAGATTGGTGGAAGCACCCCGAATTCCCTTGATTCTTTTGGGAATTTAGACGTATGCCCACCGATAGAGGTAAATGGAAAGAAGTATCCACTCGGTCGAATTGTGTTTGGAGGGCGAGAATATGGCGAGTATTCGCAATATTCGAGGCAAATGATGCCCCAGGTACGTCGTTTCTTGTATGCACAGAAAGTTCAAGCTCCTGTTGAAATATTTGCTGATTGGCTTTCGGTAGGGCATGTAGACGAAATAATTTGTTTCGTTCCAGCAGAAAACACAAAAGGATTTCAAATGCTTATAGCCTCTCCCATGAGGGCTGAGGTAATACTTGAACGACTGAATAGTTCAGGATTTGGGGATACGCTAATGTTTGAGGGTATGAAACGTGGTGGTCCGCATAGTCCGTTTTCAGCGGAGATATCAATAAAATCTCTATTATTGGATACTGTGTTTTGGAATGCAAATGAGAAGTACCAGAAATACTTGGATTTGAACAACGATATATTACAAAAAGAGCTCGGTTTAAGTGATGCGGAAATTATACAAATTCCGGTACTGTTCCAAAAACCGGGACGTGATGGGCGAACGGTAGCATATTTCCCAGACATGGTAAATCATTTGGTTATTGGTAATACAAGTTTGGTTCCCAGACCACATGGACCGGTAATTAACGGAGAATGCGCGTTTGAGCGTGCATTCAAAGATGCTCTGCCTGATCGAGATGTCAAGTTCATTGAAGATTGGTATTCCTACCACGAAATGGTGGGTGAGGTTCATTGCGGAACGAATGCCAGAAGAAAACCATTTGAAAACACAAATTGGTGGGATACTAAACCCGATGGTGGATTCGACATATAGTTCGACAAAAAGAGGTAAAGATATGAACAAAAGGATAAAAAAGAAAAAAGCAAAGAAGGAGAAAGAGGAATTAGAACTTGTTATACCCGAGCCTGATACCGAAAGCGTTCCACCCTCACCCATAACTGGCCAAACCGCGGATATATCAAAAGAATCTCCGGGTCAATAATCACTTATGATTTTGTACTACAGCACGGCACAATCGAAAAAGTCAGTGATTTTTTAATTTTTCATCCATCGTACCCCACATTTTCATCCTGTTCGCAAATAGTAAACCACCATAAAGTGATCCCTCATTGACTTCCTGTCAAAAATCCACATT
>WSZT01000204.1 GCA_013139985.1 Candidatus Methanophagales archaeon
TAAATCTCATCCGTATCCTTACGTCTCATCACTTAAGAAACTTCATTGTAAAATATCCTCTCGAAATCAGCCCAATCTTCTATGTTCATCCCTAAGTCAGCGCTGTCAAAGAATTTAGTTAAATCCACCTTCTTCTTTGGCACTATCTTCAGATGTAGCAGACAGAGTGAAAATCCCCAGCATCAAATTAAAAATTTGGAGTTCAGGCACAAAGCACCCTTTCTCCCCCCCTTCTTCCTTCCCCCTTTACATACCGACATTCCGGATGATCCGACAGACAACCATTCATAACAGGCGTAAAAATAACGGCTAATTGGGGTCCCCAATCCAAAAATAAACAGAATTTGGTCTGCTAAAAGTAATAGTGGGCATGCTTACGAACAAAAAAAAACCGAAAACCTTTTTATACTCTAAATATTTCATAGTCCTATTATGAAAATATCCGTGGGCCTCGTTATATCGTGGATACTGAAGGCACTTATGGTGCTATTGATACTTATGGCAGTCTCGAGAGGGTCGTGGACCTGGGTCCTTAGCGGTATTATTGCCTTACTTCTTTGTATGGTGCCAACGTTAGTAAACTGGAAGTGGAAGGATACCGTGCCTATGGCAATTGATATTTTTGTTACACTTGCGTTATTGATACACTTTGGTGGCGAGGTTACTGCCGCATATTTCATATTGCCGCATTATGATACGGTTGCGCATTTTACTTCTTCTCTTCTTATTGCCTGTATTGCATTTGTCGCTATTTATTCCTTAGATAGATACTGGGGCGGACTCTCGATGGACATATATGTTATGGCTTTCTTCGTTGTCATAATGGCGATGGCGATAGGTGTAATCTGGGAATTCATGGAGTGGGGATCAGATCTACTCTCCGGTGGTTGGGCACAAAGGGGTAATCAAGACACAATGGGCGACCTGCTTATTGATACGTTAGGCGGAATACTTATGGCTATAATTGGTGTACTGCTAGTAAAAAGAGGCAAGATGGGCAAGGCGACAGAAGGTATAGGAAAAGTGATTGGCTCAACGGGACAAAAGAAGAAAGAGTGATTAATAGCAGATAGCAGAAAAAATTTCAAATGGAGTAATTATTATGAAAAAGAGGAAAACAATTGTTTTTGCGGCAATTGCAATGGCGATCTTAGTGACGGCAATGTCCATGGGGTGCGTAGAAGGGCCTAGAGGAGACGTGGAAGATCTGGAAGCAATGACGGAAGATCTGGAAGCAATGGAAGAAGCAGAACAGATGAGTTTTGACGAAGCAATAGCGCATATCGAAGCGGAGAAATACGAGACCGTTGCTGGTTTTGACAACTCAATAGCGGTGATTGAAGCGACTAAAGATGAGACTGCTAAGGCTTATGACAACTTAATAGATGGACTTATTGAGGGTAAAGATGATCTCGAAAGCCGTGGTGTGGATATTGATGAAATAAGAGAGTGTACGCAGGTTGAGAATATAAAACGGGAATTCTAAAGAGCTATACTACAAATAGATCGGAATGCTGAAGTGGCTGAACTGGAAATCAGCGCGGTAGCCACTGGGTGTAGCGGTCAAACAGAAAGCGTAGTCGAAGAGGCTGGGAAGCATATCAGTAGGAATTTTGAGGAGATAAAAGCGGGATCTTGCGACTGAACCGAACCGAACCGAACCAAAAGCGAGAGTCAAAGAGGCTGCAGCTCAGATTGTCGATAAGGCTACCCCCTCCATTCGGGGTAATCCTACTGCGGAACACGCCGAGGGTAACGCTTGCGTGGTAAGCTCGCTATCAGAGCGGCAAGGATCGTTTCCGGCAGGTAATAGAAAAAGCCGGTAGATATACTGCTGGCACCAAGAGCAAGCTGTTCCTGGTCTGTGTCAACGTGATACTTGCGCTTCCGTGCATATGTCCGGGCGAGGGAGCTCAACTCGACGTATGAAAGGACAAGGAGAGCAAGAGCCAGCGGTAATAGTGTTAATACATCCTCTCCGGTGGCTTCCGGTATAACGAATGAGGGCAGTCCCTGGGGGATCTCGCCGACAATAGCCACACCTCGTTATACGAGAGATGAGATTGACGAGGACCCCAACCGGAGCACCCATGCCAAAATCGCTAGTACGCCTACCATCACGGCAGTGAGTGCCGCCAGTGAGATATATTGCTGTGCTGTCATCTCCGAGTTTTCGCTCATTTGTAAGTTCGGAATTTATATAAAATTAGCAATTGGTAAAAACAAGGACATACAGGAGACATAAGATGTTAAGAGAAAAAATTGGAATCTATCTCGCTTATCTAATGCAGATGCTTATCGTTGTTTATGCCGTTTATAGCGTCTATACCAAAGATTACATCTGGGCTGTATGGGGATTGTTTGCCTTTATTCTAACTTTGACACCATTAATGCTAAAACGAAGATTTAATGTGACTTTGTCGTGGGGACTAAATTTTCTCATCGTTCTTTCTCTTTACCTTCATGTGGGTGGAGGTGTGCAAGGATGGTATATACACTTTTACCCATTCTATGACAAGGTAGCACATCTTGTATCTTCTATAACCCTAGCAGTCATCGTATTTGTCGCTGCCGTTATCATGGACAGATATACGGAGATGAAAATGAGCAGACCCATGATTATATTTTTTGTTGTAATCCTTACAATGAGTCTAGGAGCGATTTGGGAAATCGCTGAATTCATATCTGATCAAATTTTGGGAACACAACTGCAAAACAGTCTCGAAGATACGATGTATGACTTGATGTGTGATTTAGTCGGTGGGATTTTCATCGGGGTTTTGGGAGCCGCTTACCTCAAGAGAACGCCAAAAGAACGTTTTATTTGGGATTTCCTGAATAGA
>WSZT01000161.1 GCA_013139985.1 Candidatus Methanophagales archaeon
TACCCAAAGCTCGGTTCTCCTCAAAATGGTGTGTTAATGGTATGAAACCATAATTGAGAAACTGCGCAGAAAAAGCAAGACCGCAGATTATACATAGCAATCCTACACCAGCGTAGAGATACACGCCAGTACTGAACAGCATGGTATTTTTTTGCCTCTGAGAATCGGTTACCCGCTTTAACAATACCAAAAGCGATAACATATAAGATAAATGACGAGGCGATTATAACTCCGCCTTGGAATCCGCCCCCAGGCCCACCGGCACCATGTATAATCACATATAACCCAAATAACTGGATAAATGGCACCATTAGCCTTGCCACTGTCTCTACAACGACATCCCCACCTTTACCTTCACCCATACCACTATCCTTCGAATTCATCGTGCATTTTGCCTCCAAAACAAAGAATTTAACAATAATGGATCTTTACGTATTTGCATTGCTCATTCAGGTCTCTTTTCCTTCCTCCTCAGTAATAATAAGACAGCCACACCGGCAGTGAATATGACGGTGGTTTCACCAAGTGTATCATAGCCCCTGTAATCGGCAAGAATATAAGTTACCATATTCGGCACTTCCGTCTCATGCTCTCCTTCCTCTACAAACCTAATGTAAAGCGAATACCGGTAAACATCCAGTTTATCCCCTTTTTTCTCAATAAAGTAATATTTCTGCTCCTTTGGATAGTAATGCTTCTCCTCGGGAATGATAACTGCATCCCATTCTCCTTCTTTTAGCTTCGCTACCCCGGAAGGTAACGGAAACCCACGCCCTTCTAATTTATCACCTAAACTCGCAGGAATAATGCCCTGGTTCAAATCATCCTCTATACCCTCGGCATCCATATCGAACAGCCAAACATATCTGTTAGGTGCGGAATTTGCATCGCCAAAAGCAGGTATATCCTCAGCCACGTATACGAAAAGAGCGCCTAAAAAGAGTACAAATAGCAGTGCCGCTATAGACATTGACTTCATTTCTTCTCCCACCTCTTCGTCCTGGATAATGCGGCGATTAAAAATGCCGTGGTTGCCCCTGCGCCAACAGCAGCCTCTGTAAATGCAACATCCACTGAATGCATCTCCACCCAAACCACAGCCATCAGGAAACTATAAGCACATAAGAGCATAATCGCACTCAAAAGGTCTCTCACTGTTATCGCTGCTATCGCGATTATCACAATCAGAAACAACAGTGTGAGATCAAGCTGCCATATCATTTTCTTTTTATCACTCTTCCATAAACACCTTAGCTACCTTCTCCTGCATCGTCTTGTCCACTAGGAGTGCATCCGCGGGCTTCTGCGCTATTGCATGTACCTGAAACCTGCCCTTCTCCTGATCTATATTTATCGTTATCGTTCCCGGGGTCAGGGTGATGGAATTAGCTAAAGTAACAATAGCGAGATCGCTCCTCAAAGACGTATCAAATTCTATTACCGACGGGTCTATCGGCATCTTCGGGTGTAGAACGCGATATGCAACATCAAAATTCGCGAGTAGTATCTGCCACAACTCCCAGACGACATATATAATGAATCTACCGGATTTCCGTAGCATCTTATCCCACTTTTGCGTCACCAGCAAGTCATGTGAGACAAAAGCAATAATTAGACTGCAGATTATGCCCGCTCCGACGTGAATGGGATCGAGAATTCCTGATAGAAGTAGCCAAAACAGAAACATGACACAAAACGTTACGAATATCCCAAATCCTTTTCCTGATTTAGCACTACTCTTTTCGCCCATCTTCACATCCTCCTATCCCCTTTCTTCCATGGCTTCACACCGGTATTATAAGCGGCTTTCATTATCGCATGTGTCGCCGTTGGATTGGCGAAGAAGATGAAACAAATTAAAAACAGCAGCTTCACTGGTACAAGTTGCACCGAGAGTTCCGCTCCCGGGCTATAATAGTAAACATGGTATATCAGCAACCCGAAAATAATAAGGACTTCACCTAGCGTGTCGCACTTCCCGGTCGCATGAAGTCGTGTGTAGAAGTCGGGCAATCTTAGTAATCCTATTGCACCTGCAAGCATAAAGAATACGCCAGCAGCCAGAAATAAAACCACAATTGGTAGTAGGATCATCTCGATTAGCTCGACCATACTTCACCCCTCTCTAAATATTTCGCGAATGCTAATGTACCGATGAAATTTAACAGCGCATAAAGAAGTGAAATGTCAAAGAACAGAGGCCTTTCAAATATATAGCCTATAAGTACTAAGAGAACGATTGTTTTTGTCCCTATCACGTTCACCGCCGCCACACGATTGTATACCTCGGGACCAAGAGTAGCGCGGTATAAGGCCAGGATTATCGTGACTACGATTAACAGCGCAGTCGCCATGAATATCGTTAGCATTGCTTCTGGTTCTATCATTTTTCGCTCTTTTTGGCTTATGTATTATCCTCTAAGTATAGGTAGTCGAGGAGGTAATATAAATAAGTTTCGGAATTTTTCTGTTTCATGATGACTATATTTGAAGAGCAGAAGAAGAAGGCGCTTGAGCGGTTGCGTATAATGGGTGCAGATGAAGAAGTAGAGGGGATAATAGAGAAGCTAAACCGCCTCGAAAATTTTTATACAACTAGCAGTTGCTCTGGACGGGTCGCTTTGATTTGCATTCCCGAGATAGGAGCGAAGAGGGAAGCGGAGTTTATAGGCAAGTGGCATCGCGCGGTAACGAAGGAAGAAGTATCAGAAACGATAAAGACGCCAAAAAAAGGGGAGCTATGGCTAATATCGCAGTCACCGATATTGCACGTCTCGTGCAGAGGTTTAGAGAAGGCGAAGACATTGTTAAGGATAGCGATCGAATCAGGCTTTAAATACAGCGGTATAAAAGCGATTTCGAAAGATAATGGGAAGATAATAGTGGAGATAATGAGCACGGAGAGGATGGATGTGCCGCTGGGTAAAGATAATGAGATATTTTGCAGTGAAACCTATATAGCGTATATTGTACAGAAGGCGAATTTCATGCTCATGAGAGGTAAAGCGAAGTTGAAACGATTCTATTATGGATTGGAAGGGCTTGAGTAGGTTATCCGGTTAAAAACACAACTTATATAAGCCCCTTTGAACTTCAGTATCCTGATATTTGTCATTGTCGCGTAGATATTCTGTAATGACCTCGTATTCGATCTCGGATAGTGAAGGTTTTAGCCATTTTACTCCCTTTGATTTAAATGGAATGAGCGAATGAAAAGAAATACCATTCTGTCTCGCCACATCCGCAGCTCCTTGCTCGCGGTCTAACAAAACAACCACCTCATTACATTCAACTTTTAAACCCCTCTTCTTCGTTTCGTATCTTATCTGCTCAATAGCAACGAGTTTGGAATCGAATTTTGTCGCCAGATCATCAATAACCGCTATCTGGTCGCCATTTTCTAACTCACCCTCTACCAATCTATGTTCACCATAACTTCGAATGTTTTTTTTGAATTCGTCTAAGGACCTAGCGCCTATCTTTCTAGTCCATAGCGCGGGTAAGTCTCCCTGCAAGGTGCAGGCAATGGGTATTCCCGTCATTGCTACGCCTACCACTTTATTTACCGCTTTACATTCCTCTTTGATTATTTTCCCGAGTGCATAACCCACCCTTCGTAAGAGTTCAGGATAAGAAGCGAGTGGTCTTAATTGTATGTAGAAAGGACTCCATAAGCCAGAAATGAGCGTCCAACCATCCGGATTATCGCGATACCAGGTTTTAATTAGCCCCTTCTCGTATAGCAAGCGAGTTATTTCTTTTCCAAGCTCCTCTTTCTCCTCTTGCCATACCATTATTAGACAATCTCTATGAGCTGGATCTCAAAAGTAAGGCTTTTACCGGCCAACGGATGGTTGGCATCTAACGTCACGCGCGATTCCGTGACATCCGTCACAGTGGCTACAACTATTTCGCCATCGGGTTGACGCCCTTCTAACGGCTGTCCGATCTCAGGTTTCACGCTCGTCGGGAGTTGTTTTCTATCTACTACCTGTACCAAATCATCACGATGTGGGCCGTAGGCTTTATCCACCGGAATATTGACGGTTTTCGATTCGCCCGGATTCATTCCTACTACCGCCTCCTCAAAGCCGGGGATTACCTGACTTTCGCCTATTCTAAATTCCAGTGGTTCATCGTCAATGGAGGTATCAAACACCATACCATCGCCAAACTTGCCCGTGTAGTGAACCTTAACAGTATCACCGATTTTCGCCTGAGCCATTCTTCCTTTTCTCCTTTCACTATGTAGCTATTACCGGTTTTTGAAGTATAAAAGCTTTTC
>WSZT01000239.1 GCA_013139985.1 Candidatus Methanophagales archaeon
TGCCACCACCAACATTTTTCATCCTTATTTTTGGATTTAAAGCCATATTTGTACCCCTTTTTCTTCCGATTTTTGATTGTTTGACAGCATCCTAACCACATCTACCCACATGAAACAGCGAAGAGCCATATTTAAACCATAAGTATAATGTCGCTGCCGTACCAAAGGTTGTGATAAATGAAACGATAGAATTTGAAGGAGCAGTGCCCGAATCGGATTATTTAAAGCACGTTAGGAGGACAGGAAGGTGAGGGAGAAATAAAATGGAGTTCATAATACCTGAAGAGATTAAAGAGATGCCAGTGGAAGAGGATAAACTCTATGACTTAATTATTATTGGAGCAGGTCCGGCGGGGATGACGGCTGCGGTTTATGCTGCCCGGAAGAAACTTGATACTTTAGTTATAAGTAAGAATGTGGGAGGGCAGACACTCCTCGCTTCGGCTGTAGAGACCTATATGGGGTACCAATTTATAACAGGGCAGGAACTGATGCGTAAATTTGAGGAGCAGGTCAGACAGTTTCCCATTCCTTTATTGATAGGCGAAGAGGTCAAAAAACTCAGTGTGCAAGATAAACTTTTCGCGGTACTGACTTCTAATGGTAAAAACTTCAAGGGTAAAGCGGTAATTATTGCATCCGGTAGACGTGCAAGGTCCCTGAAGGTGCCACGTGAGAAAGAATTGATAGGCAGAGGCGTAAGTTATTGTGCTACATGTGATGCACCTCTTTTCGCTGGAATGGTTGTAGCGGTAATTGGTAGTGGTAATCCTGCTATTACTGCTGTAAACGACCTTACCAAATATGCCAAAAAAATTCACAGTATAGTTCGTGCTTCTGTAAAGGCAGACCCGATATTAGTAGAGAAGGCAGAGAGATCTGGTAAAGTTGAATTCTTATCGGGCTATGCGGTCAAGGAGATAAGGGGGGAAGATAAAGTAGAAAGGATTGTTATCAAGGGTATAAAGGGCGATGAGGAAGTCGTTCTCGATGTTGGTGGTGTTTTCATAGATATTGGAGCTATCCCCAATGTTGAATTCGCAAGGGATGTGGTGAAACTTAACGAGTTAAAAGAAATAGAAGTGGACTGTGACTGTAAAACACGTGCTGCGGGAATATTTGCGGCCGGAGACGTAACTAATGCACCGGAGAAACAAATTATCGTGGCTGCGGGAGAAGGAGCAAAAGCAACTCTAAGTGCGTATCATTATTTAATAGAATCCTAAAAAAGAAAAAAATCGAAACTTTTTTATACCCTAAAACTTATGTAGTAAATTGAGGTGTTTCTCAAATGGCATTTATGCCACCACAAAATAACGCGGAGAAAATCCCTTTTAAGGATGGCTGCCCCTATTTTGGGATGGACCCATCGGGCCAACCTAAATGCGAAGCAGACGGTATTATGGGGGAATACTTACCGGGGATGTATCCTCCGAGCTTATGTCTAAACTCTGCTGGAAATTGGATTGACTGCGTATATTTTAAAAGGGCAAAGCTCCTGTAATCCTGTAAGGGAGGTAATAAAAAAGATGAAGATATGTGTAACTGCGGCGGCGGGAGATCTGGATGCACGGGTGCACTGGGAATTTGGAAGGAGCAAATACTTCGTGATTGTAGACCCGGATACAATGGCGTTTGAAGCAGTACGAAACGAAAGCATCATTGATGAGACAGGGCGAGCTTTTTGTATCGCACATCCGGAAATGCTTCTGGATAAAGAGGTGGATCTGGTTATCTCCGGAAACATAGGGCCAAATATATACCATATGTTTCATGAGGCGGGCGTGGATATTGCGACTGTCACGGTGGGCACGGTGAAAGAAGCAATTGAGATGTACAAAAGCGGTGGCTTGAGTATAATTGGAGCTACGATGCCGAGGCGTGTAAAAGAAGAGATTTCAATGCTTGATACACGAGCAAAAGATCTGAGGCAAGAATTAGAGCAGATAGATAAGAGATTGGGGGAGCTCAGGAAGTAACTCCGTTCAGTCTTTCTTATTTTTAGCACACCAACGCGGTTTGGGAATATGTGCGGACAGATGCGTCAGTTTCTTGACGCTACCGGCAGGCTTTGGAAAGACAGAGCTCTCGTCGGTAAGATAGGAAGTGTATTTACGAGTTCTGCTACACCGCATGGAGGTCAGGAATCTACCATTCTCCGTTTTCACACTACGCTCATCCATCACGGGATGTTCGTTGTGGGTTTACCCTATACCTTTGAAGGTCAAGAGCGAAACGATGAAATTACTGGCGGGTCCCCCTATGGCTCATCAACAATTGCTGGTAACACTGGGGAGCGCATGCCGAGCGAAAATGAGCTGGCTGCAGCACGGTTTCAGGGTAAATATGTCGCGATGTTAGCTTCTACGCTTGCACAACATCGGAGGGAGATAATTGATGCGATGTGCGAGTAACCCCGAAATGGCTGAACCATCTTTGGCGGCTTCACCGGAAAATCTGTTGGCAGTTCGCTTCACAGGAGGAATGAAATGGGTGGTGTGATATAAAATGACAGTCCCTGCTCTTTGGCCTTACCATGCGGTTCTAATGATAATCATTTTTGTTCTTATGACCCCAATATGGGGATATGCGCAGTTTAAATCTGTGAGTGAAGTGGTAAAAATACGCACTATCCATCGCTGGTCTGGACGTATTACTTTAGCTTTGATACTCATCAATACCTTGAGGAGCCTTTATAAATACGAAGCAGGAATAGTTAGATATGGCAGAGGAAAAGGATAAAAAAAACTTACTAAAGATATCGGGATATTCAAGTACGGCGATAGAATACATACTTAGGAAGGTGAATGTAGGAAAAATAGAGGACCCTGATGCTCACGCTGTTTATACCGGTCCGTGTGGAGACACAATGGAGATTTTCCTGAAGATTAAGCCTGAGTCAAAAGAGATAAAGGCGGCAAAGTTTCTTGCAGTCGGGTGCGCAGGCGCTCTTGCCTGTGGATCTGCTCTGACAGAGATGATAAAAGGAAAGACGATAGAGCAAGCGGAGAAAATAGATGAGGAGGATGTAATGAATTGGCTTGGTGGTATTCCAATACAGAAGATTTATTGCGCTTGTTTAGCAAAAAGGACGTTGAAGTATGCGATTACGGAATATAGAAATAAACAAAACTAAAAGAATGAAGTGGGTACTACGTTTAGCTGCGTGTTTCGGTTCGCTATGCACACCTAAATACCTTTGACACGTCGAAGCAATTGGAGGGATGCAAAAAGACGAAAAAATCCAATCCCAAGGTTACACCCTGGCAAATGAATGAGCAGGATTTTCCCCGTGATGGCAAATCCTCGGAGAAACTGCAATTCCTACTCAGGTATGCGATCCTGGCGCCATCCCGCCACAAAACACAACCCTGAAAATTCTCGGTTGGAGATCAAACGGAAGGTTGACGAGTTGATCGTTCGAGGCAATGCAACTCAATTTTCCGACTCGGCTTACCGCGAAGAACTTGGCTACTGGATAGGGCAGGGTGTTTTTGGCACTCCGTGGCTTTTGGCTAAGATAGGGCAGTTGGCAGTTACATACATGAACATAGGCAGAGGGCAAGCGAAGAAAGATTCCGAAGTGCTCATGAGGACGGGGGATGTCCTCGTTGTCACGAAAACTCTTAAGATAGGGACCGGGGTGAAATGAGAAAAGAAAACGTAATAGCTGTGGTTATTATAACAATTTTAATATCGACTCTCTTAAGTAGTTGTCTCATTGAAGACGAAAAAGAGCAAGAAAATGGAAGAGAAATAACGATTGACACGATAGGAGAATTCACTTTTAATCCTGAGGCTATTGAAACGGCAAGAAAGGATATTCTTAGGGAAGGGCATTTCTCGATTTTTGATATATTGGTCTATTTAGATAGTAACGGAGATATAGATCTGGAATACCACTTTGACAAAACGATGAATACTCATGTAATTGATTCAATCAATGGGAAAGGAAACTGGTGGT
>WSZT01000002.1 GCA_013139985.1 Candidatus Methanophagales archaeon
TCTTGGAGACCTGTATGCTCCTACACTTAGCTCCGCAACTGTTATCACAGCAGTGAAAGCTTTATTACTACCCTCCTGTAAACTCTTGAATAGCGATTTGGATGACTCAACTTGTTTAGTCCTCAAAGCATCCACAAAGATCGAAGTGTCTATGAAAAGTTTCATACACGCTCTGTTCTCCTCAGTTCTCTCACAAATTCCACACTATCCTCATCGTATCCCCACGCTCCCGCAACAGATTCCACAACGCCCTCTTCCGGCTTCTTCACCTCCCTCACCATTTCCAGTATCGAATGGAGATTCTTATCCAACTCGATCAATTTCCTCTCAATTTCAGCGATGTTCATACGTTCCTTTTACCTCCTACCTTACTATTCTTATTGTAACTTAACTTTATAAATGCTATCCACCAAATCCATACTCTTTTTCCATGCATCTAGATCCTTATGACTTCTCATACTCATCACCCATGCGATCTACGATCGGTAATATGTAATTGATAACCCGTAACATGTCACTCATCACTCATTACTGACGGCGCAGCCGTCACGCTGCTTCTGCTGTTCGTATGTCTTTGGCTTTATACACGTTTGTTACCAACCCGTAAAGCGCAGCTAATACATCTGTTGTATCATCGTCCATTCCCGCAACTATTTTCGTTATCTTTGTTAATGCGTGCGCTTCATCACCAGGATTTATGCGTTCGGGCGAATAACCAATATAGAAATCAATACCGCATTTCATCTTTGATTCTCGTTCTAAAACATGCTTAACTATTTCTTCTGTAACGCCTGGATAAACAGTAGATTCCAATACAACTGTGGCACCTCGCTTTAGATTCCTGCCGACAGTTTCTGCGGCGGATTTCACGTAAGATAAGTCTGGCGCATTAGATTCGATTTTGTTACTGGTGTAGGCACAGCAATAATAACAAAATCCGCCTGTTTAATCAAAGAAGGGTCTGTGGTGAATTCTATGTTTTCTTCGTTTCTTTTTAGTAAAGGTTTTTGCTTTGCAAAAAAGTTTTTGTTTAGTTCTTCTATCTTAGTTCTATCTACATCAAATCCGATTACCCTGAGATGCTGTGAGAAAGCCTCAGCCAGAGGCAAACCCACATACCCCAAACCAACAACGCAAACAGTTTTGTTTTTCATTTTATTTCTTTAGCACAGGTTTCTTTCCGCGAAGCATTTTTGAAAACTTTTTCTAAAAGTTTGAAAGAAAAGTGTTTGGATTCAATCCCTCATTCCCAATAGTTCTTTTATCAAACGCTGTAATTTAGTAATTAGTTTTCCAATTTATTTTCAAAGCTGCTCAGTGCCTCATCACTCAAAGCATCCCACAGCTTAAATTCCGTCTCCAATCCCTCTTCGATTAGCGGTAAGTAATATTTTAAGGCATTAGTGACAATTGAACTTTCACTCATCTTTCTCTCCGTTGATATTTGCTTGATTTTGTTCTCTATATCCTGGGGTATGGCTACTTCTAACATAATTCCGCCTCCTCGTGCAATACTTTGCTTTCACTCCCAAGCGCTTTTCCAGCGAGTTTAACGATTTCTTTTGCTAATCTTTTGAATTCTTCCCTACTTGATTTATTCTCCTCTTTCATGATGCCTCTCCTGTTTGTTAGATGTTATAAATACGGCTTTATAAATATATCCTCGATATCGTAATCTCCTATAATAAAACCCTTTCCTTTTTGCTTCTTCTCCATCAAACATCCCCCTCATCCGGGTGGTCACAAATCAGGAATAATATTTTTTAAGACACGGATTTACGCTGATTTTTTTCTCTTTTTTGTTGGGCTGGCAGGCATATTTTTAGCGGCATTGCTCGTTTCATCATATTTTTTGGTAAAGCTTTTTGCTTGCAAAAAGGTAGCGTAAGCATTTTTTTAGTAAAGGTTTTTGCTTGCAAAAAAGTTTTCTGTAGGCTTTGATTTACGATTTCGGACATGGTGTCACTTACAAACTAAACTCGTGAATATCGACTTCTCTGAGAAGAAAAGCCTTTATTTCAGGATGATGCTTTTTTACTCTTTCATAAACAGTTTTAGCAATCTCTTCTCCCACTGCTCTGCTCATAACAATTGCCACTTCTATTAAAACTGTAGAGGGAATTATTAATTCATGAATATCCCTAATCACACCCTTGTATATGTAATCAGCCTTATTGTGCAGGGCTTTGAACTCATCAAATTTCTCTTTGTAAATCTCTTTGGTAGGTTCAATAAATGCATAAGCAAGCACATCACTATCAATCGTTAGTTTCATCTGCTACACCAGATATTTCCTCTCTCTCATCCTTCTAATCTCTACGGTAGGGTCCAACGGCTCTTTCAAGTCCCTTGCTATCTTTTTCTTCAAATCCTCGTAATCTCTAAGCTCGACTTCCACCTCCGACTTTTTCGATCTGGAGATATATTGCAAAAACCTGTGGATTTCCTCATCCAATCCAACCAATCTTTTCTCAATCTCTACTATATCCATCTTCTTCACCCATTATTTGTTTGCTTTATGCTAATATAACTATCTTTCATATTCTGTCTTTCTAAATCCAACAAAAACGCCTTCTCTTTGCAATCCCGCCAGATGTGCTATGGCGGTAAAAACGATAAAAAGCACTAGTAAAATTTTATTCTCTCTTATGATGATTAGAGGAAAGCTCCAAATTTCTATTCCTGCTATAAATATCGCGGTTAATGCGAGTGAAAAGATAAAAGAGATATGTAGAGATATCATATCTTTAATCCATGTTCGTATTCGGACACATAGGAATTACCCTTGGCGTTGCATTCATATTATTCCAATTCGTTCTTCCACGGATTGGGATAAGACTAAAAAATATTTGTCCATTGCGATTGGAGCGATCCTCCCAGACCTGAATAATGGGTAATGGGTGATCGGTGATGCGTAATGGGTAAATATTAGCTTTGGCATGGGCATTCATAACTTCGTATCCGGCACGTTCTCCTTATTGTTTGGTGCTTGCACTATAAATATTAACTCAAAATAGCATACATCCCGTAAACATTCTTCGCCCATTCCTTCAATACTCTTTAAATTTAGTTTTAATCAAAGCTTCTTCTGTTCTTTTCAGCATCTCCCCTGTTTGTTCGCCGTGTGTGCTGGAACCAACGCCTAAGTGGTAATCAGGTTCTGGTATTCTCAATTCATCGAATAATATTTTGTTCATCTCGTAATCGTAATGCTGCCCTGTGTGGATTAAAACTTCATCGTGGACTTTTCTTAATTCCTTTGACAAGGGTGCGCACTTGATGAAGTTCGGTCTCGCGCCTATTATTGATGCTATTTTCATCTTTTATACCTTTTTAAACCACAAGATTACACAGATTACACAACACTTTTTCTTTTTTCCAAAAAGAAAACCTGTGCTAAAAGAAAAAATATTTCTTTAGTCAAGTTTTTAAAACTTTCTGAAAGAAAAGTTGTTGATAAAGCTTTTCTTTCCGCGAAGCTGCGAAGCATTTTTGATAAAACTTTTTTAAAATTTTGTGCTTTGGATCAAACCTTTTCTAAAGGTTTGTCTTAAAGTTTGAAAGAAAAGGTTTGTGCTAAAAAACCTTCTCATTGTAAGTAAGCATAACTATGGCGGTTTTTTTTTACCAAAGCCAGCCATTAAAAAGTGTTTTTTGTATTTTAATCTTCTTTGATATATTCCTTCTCAATTTCCTCAAACATCCTGAAGTGTTTTTCATTTGCAGTTGCTAATATCAATCCCCTTTCTTTTGCAGTTGCCGCTATTATAGCATCCGGAAGTTCTGTATTAAAAGCAGCGTAATATTTCCGCCTTAGCTTTCCAGCAGTAATGGCTATGTCTCTTCCCACTTCAATAGCTTTCATGACATCCAATACATCATAAATGCTTGCCTCATCTTTAGTATCCCTCGCTCCAGATAATAGCTCTGCTTCAGTTATCACTGAGAAGAACCCCACTACTTCGCCATCTATAATCCTCATAAGAAACTCTTTTGATTTACCTCTACCTTTAAAGTAGTTTATAATGACATCTGTATCCACAAGGTATCTGGTCCTATACATTGTCTATCCTTGTGGTTCTCTCACTCCATCCAGCTCTCATTTTCTCTACGTATTCAACACCGTCTTTAATATCGCTTCTTTCAGACCAAGCTCCGAATGCTTCTATTGCCTTCTCTCTTTGTGCTTCTCTTTCTAAAACAACTTTTACTCTACTGTTAGCTGTCAATC
>WSZT01000096.1 GCA_013139985.1 Candidatus Methanophagales archaeon
GTCTTCATAATCCATCGAAGCTATGTAATCCTCCTTATTCTCTTCAATATAGCTCTCAAGATTCTCCAGACTGCCGTACTTCTTCTCAAACTCCGTAATCATTTCTTCCCCCTTTACCTTTCTTACACACTTTATCCGCATAAATTACCGTCCTCTCCTTTATCCTTATTCTTTCTCCTCTCACCTTAACTTTTTCATTTTCTCTCTTTTATCTAGTCTTTAAAAGCCTCTATTATAGCCTCAGTCACATCCTCTGTATCATACATTTCTATTTCCTCATATTTCTTAAGCAGTTCCATAAGCCCCTCAAACTCCTCAATATCAATTACAACTGCCGTTTTAGTACATCTATCATCTTCGCCTTCGCCGCCTCCTCAATTTCTCATACAAATGCTCTCTATTTCCAATCAAAAGCACAAGGATAATGTTTTCGTCTTTATAAACCTCGTAAATAATCCGGTATTCTGTATTTCCAGATTTGAAATGATATGATTTCAATCCTTTAAAGACATGTAAAAGATTCTCTGCTACGAAGGGGTTCTTCTTTATCTTTACGAAATGACTTCCTCGGATTTCATCAGCCACCGATTTTTCAATCTTTTTCAGGTCTTTCTTTACCGCTGGATGAAATCTCAGCTCAAACATGCAAATCTCTAAAAAGCTCCTCTTCTGTGAGTAATCTCTTCTCCCTTAATTCTGTCTTTGATTTCTCTCTCCGAATCAATATTTCTTCGGTTAATTCCGGGTCCAAAAGCAAGAGAAGCGTCTCTAATTCACCATCCGAGAGTTCCTTTACCCCTTTATATATCTCAATGGGTGTCATGCGCTCTGCTTTTGCTTCCATTTTCATCTTATAATATACACTAATACCTATAAATACTTTTCACCAAGATGATTTACATTTTGCATTTTATTCTTCCTCTCCTCTGATCACACTCAAGAAAAACGGACGACAAAATCCTTCTCATCAACGCATACCTCATATCTCTTAAATATGTATTTAAATGAATGCTTCAAAGGATCATCATCTCCTTTTTCTCTTCATCTGCTGCTCTTATCACTTATTTTTTTCAGCTCCTCAACTTTATCAAAATCGCCTTTCCAATATTATATTGTTTATAAGTCTTATCTCGCTATCCTGTATCCCCGCATTTTGGTATTGTAATTTTGGATTTTGACTTTTGCATTTTGCACAATAAAATATTTTAATTTTTCTCACCGTACCGTCCTTCAACCAATCCTTTAGCATCGGCTTGAAAATCCCAAATTTTTTAGAAGTTTTATTCCACATCTGTGTCAATCTGTGTCAATCTGTGTCTATAAAATTGACGAAAGTTAATTTTTGATGCAGTCCATGACTTCCAATCTCATGCCCTCGTTCAGCAATTGATTCCACCAATCCCGGATAATGGTCCATCACATCCGCAACTACAAAGAAAGTCGCTTTTATATCATATTCATCCAGCATATCCAGCACTCTTTTCGTTGGCTCACATAAACTTAAATAGTCGTATTTCCCATCCCATTTTTCAATAAAGCTTTTAGTTTTGGATTAAACCGTTTTTAAAGGTTTTATGGTAAAGCTTTTTGCTTGCAAAAAGAAGCGTAAGCATTTTTTTGGTAAAGCTTTTTGCTTGCAAAAAGGTTTTATGATACCAGTCTTCTCAACTGTGATGGATAGTGTGTTCATGCTCAATATTAACCACCTCCTTGTTGATGTGCCGTATTTTAATCATTACCTAATTCTAGGGATATACTTTGTTGATCTTCCTCTAGCTTCAACGCCGAGAAAACCCTTTCTTACAAGATTCCTGAGCTCCAAACTCGCTGTCTTGTTGGATTAAAGTTCTCATCTTCATTTTTCTAATTGTCCGCTAATTGTCCGCTAATTGGCCGGTTCATCCGCAAAATATAGTAGACCCCTCGCCCTTTTCCGACCATCTCGATAAGTTCTTTATTTACCATATCAGCTAACTCTTCATGAGCAACTGTTTTCCCAACACTACAAATATTGCAATAAGTTTTTCTCTCAATTTTTCCGTGCTCTTTTAGATACGTTATAGCTATCTGCTGCCTCTCATTTAAATCCAATTGTTCTAAGTATTCATCCGTAAGCTTAGATTTTCTAAAAGTCACGACTAAACTTGTTCCGGTAAATTCAAACTCTGGTTCTGGCAGCCCCCAATCAGTACACCACTCTATGATCTTGTTTGTTCCAGTCCCAACCTCCTCGATATACTTGACCCAGAAGAACTGCTTTGCTATCGCCGGATTTCTTGGTATGGACTCGTGCACCTGCTTCAACGTCTCAACAGTCCAGCCTTCCGGCAATTTGCCAGGGTTCCAGAACTCAATTCTATCATCAAAGATTCTTACCTGAACACTGGAAGTAGTTTCATATTCTCTATGGCACAAAGCATTTGCAAGAGCTTCTCTTATTGCTTTTGGTGGGTATTCCCATTTTTCCTGTCTTTGAAGTTTCCAATCCTCAATCCATGCTGCCATGCTGATATTGTTATAGATAAATTTCTCTGATTCTGTTAGTTGATCGAATAGATTTGTTTGTATGACCTTGAAATCAAGCATCTTACCTGCTACATCTGTTCCTTTAAACCTGATGCATTTTACTTCTGGACGTGTGAAAAATTTTTGAGGATTTTTACCAAATAGCAGTATAGCAGCATTTGTTAATTTTTTGTTTCTGGTGAGCTTTAACCTCATAAGTACTTCTTCTAAAGGTAAGTCTTCTGGAATATCTAATCCTCTTTGTTTCTTTGCCTCTTTTACAAACCATCTACCCTTTTCTTCTTCAATATCCTCTAAACTCGCCTCTTTGCAGATTTGCTCATCCCAATAAATTCTCTCACCACTTTCTTTTGCTAACTTCCTCACTTCGCTGGAAGAGATCATCTGATTTGTCTTTCCAACCCTTTTATAAGCATGATTCTTAAAGAAAACCGGTTTCTCCTGACTTTCTCTTACTTCTATCATAACAACTTTCTTTCCACTAACTTCCTGTATCTTCACCGTAGGAAATATCTGAGGATCCGTATTCCTCTTGATGTGATTCGCCAATTCCTCCAAGGTATTTCCGCCAATATCCACTCCAATTGGTTCTCCACTATCAAAAATTCCAACCAGGACAACCCCGCCATCCGAATTTGAGAACGCGGAAACGGTTTCCCCTATTTCTTCCTTCAGTTTAAGAGATTCTTTGAATTCTAAATTCTGCGATTCTCCCTTGCCAATGAGTTCTTTCATTTCCATTCTGTGTTCCTGAAAAGTGCCTCGTATGTTATATCTGTTGTTGGCATCTTGCTATTATAGTACCTTATTACAGGTATATAAAAACCTTTTCTTTTGCGAAGCGTTTTGAGGTTTGTGCTAAAAAAAAAACTTGATTCATTTCTTTTTGTACCGAGACACAGCCTCTCTGAACCTCTGCTCGCATTCCCTTACTGTCCTACCTTCATAAACAATGTCTTCATCTATTCCTTCAATTTTGCCTAACAATCTATCAGATTCAACATCCGCAACAACAGAACCATAAAAACCATCATAATAGTAAACTTTCCTCTTATCTCCCTTTGCATCTATAAAATCCACCGATCTTTTATTCTCCTCTTCCTCTAATTCCCTCTCCAATCTCTCCATGGGCATCGTTTCACCTTTCTCTAATTCCTCTCTTCTATCCCTTAACGCCTTAATCAGTCCAGAACCTCTTGCCTGCTCGAGTTCTATCATTCTCACTCCAAATTCATACCCCCTACCACGTAACCACTTCTCTACGGCTTTACAAACCACCTCGTCTGAGAATGGCTCTTCAACTACAACCATCCACTCTGGCAGTTCATCTTCCTTCTCGTTATCCCTTTCCAACTGCTTCTTATTCATCACCGTCCATGTCCAATTCAGGCGACAACGCTCATTTAGCTCATCCTGATAAACATCAACTGACCATTCTTCCTCCCCCGGACTCATCTCCTCAGCATAATAAATATCAAGGATTTCTTTGCCCTCTTCCCTAAGTTCATCTAAACCTTCTCGCATCTCATTATACGTTATAAACCGTTCAATTGATTCTATGGGGCCTAAAGCACCCTTAAGATGGCTCGAATTCCACATGAATCGGAGTTGCCCAATGCCACTATCCGTCTCTGGTCTTTCATACACCCTTTCTCCATACCATTCTCTGACATCGCTCAAGAACCTCGCGTATGTCTGTTTCTGCTCTCGTTCTCTCAGACATCTCTTGTACAGGTCATGATACCATAAAACGAGTTTCTCCTGATTCATGCTATTCAAGAGCTTCTCCGCTTCCTCTACGCTCTCTCTTGTTCCCATGAGTATGCCCCTATTCATAACAATATAAATGCTCTTCCCTGTAAATTTCGAACATTTGTCACAGTGTAGCTCTTCCTTTAATATCCCTATTTCTTCTGCATGCCCTACACAATCCTTCACATGAAAATCCTCCAACATATTCTCGAATGCCTTAACCTGCACAGAATCAATCTTCCCCTGACAGTTCGGACAGGTATACGCCTCATCAAAGTAAATTGTATCAAACAGCCCCATATCTTATGACCTCCCTTATCTCCCCTTAAGACAATATTTTTCCGATTGAACATTTCTCAATTACTATAAGTGGTCAGATTATACGCCTGAAGCAATAGTATCCCAAAGAAAACTCCAACATCTCACAATGCGAAACCAGCCCCGCCTATGTAAAGCCGCAGTCGCTTCTCCGAGATGGTCCCAATCAGCGAGTTGAGCACGCCATCAAACCTTTAAAAAAGGATAGCCACAGAGACTACAGAACAGAGGGAAAATACTCGGTGCTCTCGGTGTACTCGGTGGCAAAAAATATACTTTATCTACAATAAACCGTTTCTTAAAAGGCTTTAAAGAAAAAGTGTTGTGCAAATCTTGCGGAATCTCGTGGTTTCTGAATTATTTATTTTTCTTCCAAGAATTCCTTTAAGACATCCTCTGTAACTTTCATTCTATATTCTCTTGCTGCCTTGAGTATCCCGGTCG
>WSZT01000026.1 GCA_013139985.1 Candidatus Methanophagales archaeon
ATTCGTGGTGTAGAAGGCCGATACGAGGCGGTAAAAGACAAAATTGATGCGATAACAAACGAAATAGGAACTAATGGCGGAATAGCCAATTTCTTCGGTGTTCAGCGCTTTGGCATCACTCGCCCGATAACGCATGTCGTGGGTAAATACCTGATAAAAGGTGATATAAATGGGGCAGTAATGTCTTACATCTCCGACATCTTCCCAGGCGAAAGCGAAGCGGCGAAACAAGCAAGGAGGTTATGTAAGAGCGGCAAACTAAAAGAGAGCTTGAAAATAATGCCTTTACGGTACGAGAGGGCGATGTTGAATGCGCTGATAAAAAACGACGGTGATTCCCTTTCTGCTTTTCATAGTCTTCCAAAGAACTTGCAAAAACTGTTTGTCCATGCTTATCAGTCTTATCTCTTCAATATCATCTTGAGTAAACGTATGAAGCGGAATTTACCGTTTAACGTGGCGATAGCAGGCGATGTGGTATGCTTTCACAATGAATTTGGATTTCCCGACCCGGATAAGGTGGAGAGAGTCACCGAGGATAAAATAGAAGGTATGAACCGGTTATTAAAGCGAGGTCGGGCTTTTGTCACCGTCCCCATCTTTGGCTATGAAACTGAATTTGCAGACGGCGTGGTAGGTGCGATAGAGCGAAAGGTTCTGGAAGAGGAAGCGATAGAACTGGATAATTTCTATATCGAGAAGATGCCAGAACTAAGTTCTAAGGGGACAAGTAGGCCGGTGCTGCTACCGACGGACTTAAAAGCAGAAATCAGTGACGATGAGCTCAATCCAGGACAGTTAAAAGTGAAATTGAATTTCTTCCTGCCTAAAGGCGCCTATGCAACGGTCTTGTTGCGGGAATATATGAAAGTTAAAAGTTGAAAGGGCTATTAAGAGGTTTAAGAGAAAATGTTACCTAGTGATTTGCTCCTCACGCGACTAAAAAAGGATCGGATATATCCTGATTTTGTGCCGATAGATGCGGAGCATCTGGAATTAGCCAGGGGGCTTATAGAAGTTTATCACGATTTTAGCGGTAAAAGGAAGAGCGAGATAGACGATATAGTAGCGGAATTGGAGCAGGGCTTGGATTTCAAACGAATAAGGGGATTGAAAACGCTCTTAGAACGGCGATGTAGCTTCAAGTCGCAGTTCATCATTGAACCCGTATTGGCACGTAAAGCGGTCTTTGAAGCGGCAAGCAGCAGGAAAGTAACAAATAGAAAAGAGCGGGCTGAGGTGATCGAAGCGGTAGCACGTGGGCAGAACATTTCGGTTACCGATTTAGAGCAATCTTTATCGGCGGACCATGAATCCAAGCTAGTATTGTCTGACTTTTTGCCGTTAAATCCGGAAGAGCTGCTTAAGCTCTATAACCTCTCTCTTGCACAAACGCTATTGTTTAAAGCCACCGGAATGACCATCGCATTTAGAGGCAATTATAAAGATATTTTCCGTAGAATTAAGTATCTCGGCTTGATGTATATCCAGGAAGACGGGAATAGAGTAAGGATAGAAGGTGCGTCTGCATTACTGAAGTTAAGTGAGCGGTATGGTACGTCACTGGCGAAATTGCTCCCTGATATTGTTAATAGCGATGATTGGGCGATAGAGGCCGAGATTGTCATCAGACGAGAGATACCACGTATTTATCGGTTTATACTGGATAGCACGAGTAAGAATTTGTTAATGGCAAAAGAGAACGAGGCAAAAACTACGTTCGATAGCAGTGTCGAAGAACGGTTTTATAATGCCTTCTTAGCCTCACCGGCATCGAAGGGCTGGGAAGTGATAAGAGAGCCGGACGCGATTTTCACGAGTAAAGGTGTATTTATACCGGATTTCATGTTCACGCATAAAGCGCTAGATATAGAGACATATTTCGAAATCATGGGGTTCTGGACCGAGGATTACATCAGGCGGAAATTGTCGAAACTCAGAGCTCTGCCGTTTCATATCCTGGTGGCAATAGATAAGAACCTTGCGTGCTTCAATACTGCTAATTTCGAGTTGGAGCTCAATCACCCCGTGATTCTGTACACCCGGAAAGTCCCTGTTGGTGAGGTAGTCAAGTATTTGGTGACGATCGAAGAGAACGAGATAAAAAGACAGATAGAAAGTTTGGAAGGTGTGCAGATAGAACTTGAGGGTGATATAATCCCTATTACGGATATTGCTATGCGATATGAGGTCTATAAAGAGGCAGTAAGAGCGTGTTTGAATGTCCCTGGCTATGTAGTGTTTAAAGAGGTAGTGGTAAAAAAGGAGTTCTTGGACGAAGTGAAAGATAAACTTGTCGCTATACCTTCGTATGTGGATGCAAAGAGGACTATTGATGGTTTCGGCTTACTAAATCACGATGAAGTTCTGGCCGAACTAGGATTCAAAGTAAAGTGGAAGGGTTTGGATATGGGTGCTGCAACTATTGAGTTAAGTTCTTACTTGTAGGAGTGGTTAAGCAACCGAAACTCTTAAATATGGTGAAGAACAACATATATTGTGATAAAAAATGAGTGAGGAAACATCAGGAATCATAAAAAATGTGTGGGACGAGCTTCGGAAGACAATTAAAGTTGAAACAGCAATCGGCAATCCAATAGAGATAGATGATAAGACCCTGATCCCCATCTTTGGTGTTGGCTTTGGCGCCGGTGGTGGTGGCGGCAAGGGTAAAGAGAAGGAGGGGCAGGGCTATGGCGTTGGCGGTGGCGGCGGAATAACGCCGGTAGCGCTCGTGGCGGTGTTCAAGGGCATACCAGGACCAGAAGGGCTGAAAGTGGTCTCGCTGAAATCGTCCGGTGCAATGGAGAGAATCGTCGGAGAAGCCATGCCGATGGTGATGGAGAAAATCAACGAGACGAAAGAGGGCAAAAAAGAAGAAACAAAGAAATAATGCTTCTTGGATGTCTATATGGGGTGTTAGAGAAACACTCCTTCTATCTATTTTTAAAATAAAATATATATGATGGACCTGATACTGATCCTCGCAATTGTTTTAGTAATCATAGTAGCGCTACTAGCTGCTGCGCTTCTAATACCGGCTGATATTTCGCTTAGGCCATTTAAGGAAGGATCACTGGCACAACTATGTGTATCCTTTAGGCTCTTAAAAGGTATTTCTTCTGGTCGCCTGGACGTTAGCACATCGAAGCGGGAATTTCAATTACGTGTCATGGGCGTTACTATTCTGACGAAGGACCTTAAGAAGAAGGAGGAGGACGAGGATAAGAGGAAGAAGAAGAAGAAGCCCACCGATTGGAATAAGCTTGTATGGCACGCAAATGAACACTATGATGCAGGAAAGGAATTGGTGGCGGCGCTCACTAAAAACACATCGGTAAAGCGATTGAGGGGCAAGGTGAAGGTGGGGCTATCCGATCCGGCCCATACGGGCATGCTAGTTGGTTTTCTATACGCGGGCAGTGGCATAGCGAAAGCAGTCCTGCCGGAATCAGAACTTGAAATTGAACCCTCGTTTGACAAGGAGCGGATGGATGCGGATATAGAAACAGAGCTCCGCCTGCCCCTATTTAAGGTCGTTATTCCTCTTATCCGGTTCTTCCGCAGGGTACGGGCAATTTAGCATCTTATAAATAACCACAAGATATTTCCCTTTTCCGTGTAATCTCGTGGTACTGATTATACTCAGATGCTGAAATTTTTATTTGCTATGCTAATGCATAGTTTATGTATAGTAACAAGGAACAAAAATAGGAGTAGAAAAATGGAAGAGAAGAAAGGGTTCGGCGATTTGAATAGAGAAGTGATAGAGACGGGTAAATGTACACTTTGTGGTGGCTGTGTCGCTACTTGCAGTTTGCTCGATTACGGCTATCTTAGTATAGACCTGACAAAAGAAAGGCCAGAGATGAGAGAAAGCCACATATGCCCGCCTGATTGCGGATATTGCTATTCTCAATGTCCAAGGGTAGAGGAACCGGAATTGAGGGAAGGGCTTGAAGAGATTTACGAGGTTGTTAGTAAAGATGAAGAGCTAAAAAATGCGTGTCAAGATGGCGGTGTTGTTACTACGCTACTTGCTTATGCACTTGCCGATGCAGTGGCAGAGGGCTGTATAACCGTTGTAGATAGCGGTGACTGGAAGCCGGAGGTGCAAGTAGCAATGGATAAAGCGAGCCTGATAAAGAGTGCAGGTAGCAAATACACGCCTGCGGCAACTCTGACTGGTATACCCGTTGCTATTATGAACTACGGGCTGTGGTCTGTCGCGATGGTAGGGACGCCGTGCCAGATGGCAGGTTATGAGAAGATGCTTGTTGTAGGTCGGGCTAGCCACAATGCACATAACTTCTCGTCTACTCTGCGGTTAAGAATAGGGCTGTTTTGCCAGGGTGTTTATTCGTATGAGAAGCTAATGAAGGAATTCCTTGAACGCAAGTGTGGTATAAATATAAGTGAGATAACAAAATTGGACATCCGGGATAATCTTTTCCACGTCTATGCAGGCGAGAAGGAGCTATTGAGTGTGGCTATTAACGAGATAGAGGGTTATAAGCGAGAAGGGTGCAAGATATGCAAAGATTTCAGCGGGTTGTTTTCTGATATAAGTGTCGGAAATGTCGGTTCACCAGCAGGCACGTCAACAGTAATAGTCCGCACGGATTTCGGTAAGGAGGTATTTGAATACGCTTTGGAGCGCGGATTTATAGAAGCGAAGCCGATAGATAAATCGGGTGCAGATTTAATACACCGGTTGATGAAAGAGAAGAAAGAAGCTGGGATTGCAGAGAAGGAACGGAGGATTAAAAACCAGAGCTGAAGAATGAATAAGAAGCTTGGAATAGGTATTGTTGGTGTATTAGTAATTGTAGTGGTAGCGACGTTGGCAGGATGTGTTGAGAAGCAAGCACCTCTGCCTACGCAAACGCCAAGCCCTCCTGACGCCACTCCCGTTTACGGCTACAAAATAGTCAATACATACCCTCACGACCAAAACGCCTTCACGCAGGGATTAGTCTTTGATGATAGTTTTCTGTATGAAGGTACTGGCATTTACGGTGAGTCAACACTGCGCAAAGTCGAATTGGGAACAGGAGAAGTCCTAAAGAATTATTCTATGCCCGATGAATTCTTTGGTGAGGGAGTGACCATTTGGAACGACACGCTGCTACAACTGATATGGAAGTCGAAGATTGGCTTCGTCTACGATAAGGAGAGCTTCCTTCTACTCAGGGAATTCGCCTATCCCACTGAAGGCTGGGGAATCACCCATGATGGAAAGCACTTGATCATGAGCGATGGAACCTCAGCGCTGTATTTTTTAAATCCTTATACCTTCGAAGAAATAGGACAAATCGAAGTTCGTGACAAGGGCGTGCCTATTATCAACCTCAACGAACTTGAGTATATCCAAGGAGAGATTTACGCTAATGTTTGGCGGAGTAACTACATTGCGAGGATCTCACCTGAAACAGGCCAAGTCGTCGGGTGGATCGATCTAAAAGGGCTGTTAAGCGAAGAGAATCGCTCAGAAGATGTTCTCAACGGTATTGCCTATGACGCAAAGCAAGATAGAATCTTCGTAACTGGGAAATGCTGGCCTAAGCTGTTCGAGATCAAACTGAACTCTTCATGACTGGAGATGCTGTTAGAGCTAAAGCAGTATAGACTAAAAACAAAATAAAATAAATTATTGACACCGATTAACACAACACTTTTTCTTTTTTACAAAAAGAAAATTTAGCCTGTGCTAAAATAAAAACACAAATGTTCTTTTGGTAAAGCTTTTCTTTTTAAGAAAAGGTTTGTGTAAATCTGTGTAAATCTGCGTCCTAAATTAAATTTATAGGTAGAAGTTATACTTTATATACAAAAAGAAAATGGAAATAGAAGAGCTGTTAGAGATCGCGACAGAACTAAGAGATTCTATAAGGTCTTACATTGCAGAGACTGAAGACTATGGCGAGATAATTGTAAGAAGAGCGCAGGACGTAACGAGGAAGATAGACATGTTTGCAGAACGGGAATTAGAGCGTGAATTGGCGAGTCGCAGCTACTGTGCACGGATAATATCAGAGGAATTGGGCGACCATGTATTTCCAAAAGGCGGCGATCCGGGGTTCACACTTATCTTCGACCCTATTGACGGGTCCACAAACGCGATTCTTGGTATCCCTTTCTTCTGCTCTTCTATTGCGTATTCACCGAATGTAGACCACGTTACTTTTGATAGCATACAAGCGAGCGTTGTTGCAACCATTTACGGGAAGACATATTACGCAGAGAAAGGAGGTAACGCATTTGTGGACGGTAAGAAGCTCCCACGCAACTTTAAAGGTAAGACCAAGCCGATTTTCTCCATCTATACCTACGGTGCAGAATCAATACCGGAATCACTGATACAATTCCAAAAGGGCGCAAAAAAGGTGATTTTTCGTGTGCTTGGCAGTATTGCAATCGAGATATGCCTGGTTGCAGAGGGCGTTATAGATGCAGTAATGGATGTTCGTGGCTTAATTAGCGGTTATGACATTGCGGGTGCTGCACTAATCCTAAAAGAAGCAGGCGGAATAGTTACAGATAGAGGTGGTGAAAAGCTGAGAAGCGAAGTAGGGCAAATGCACAATATCGACCTCGTTGCTGCTCTGGAGCCAGAAATGCATAGGAAGATGCTTGCTGTTTTAGCGTCAAAATAGACTAAACAGTAACTTTAATCTTCTGTATACCTACAAATTCTAAAGGTACCGCTTCTACGATTTCAGATTCTACCTCTAAATAGAGTTGTATCGCTTCATTTACCCGTTCTCTCAACTCATCTAAAGTCTTGGCTTGTGTATGGCAGCCTTCCAGTTCTGGTACAGATGCAACATAAA
>WSZT01000187.1 GCA_013139985.1 Candidatus Methanophagales archaeon
CCAGACCGTGGTAAAATCAGGGATAACTGCTGGAAATACAAGAAACTTCCTGAACGAGATCCTATCAGTAACCTGCTTTTCGAGTTCTGGATCTGATAGGCCATGCCACTGCTGAAGCACTAACAGCTTGACCATTAGCACCTCATCGATGTTTGGTCTGCCGCCTCGCTCGCTCCTGTTCTCATACATTTCTCCCACTATTAGACGAAAAGCTTCCCAGTCAATTACTGATTCGATCTCCATTAGCCGGTCTCCGAGCTTTTTAACTCGCTCATACTCCTCATTAAGTGCAAAATCGATTAATGACTTCATGTATATAATTATATCAATAACAACATATAAACTTTACGCTTTTAGCGCTTTGGAGCTCAATTTATGCATCTTTCTTCTCATGATTCATTTCATCAGCTTCCGCCGGCTATAGGATCTTTTAACTATCTTCTTCAAGGGGGTTTTTCAAAATTCTCCAAAGAATAGATTTAACGGATTGTTTAAGCTTTTCGATTATGGAAAGAATGAACATTAATACAGCCTTTGCCTTCGATTCCGATTTTCAAACGCATGGGTTTAGGATGGTACCTTGAAGATGATACAATGAACATCGCAATGAAACACAAAACCGTCTGCATCCTCGGCTCAGGCTACGTTGGCTTACCTTTAGCAAATGCTTTTGTGATTGAAAATAAATAAATCAGCGTAAATCCGTGTTAATCGGTGTCTTAAAAAATAGGTGATAAAAACAATAGAAATAATGAATGAAAAACAAAAACGTTTACATCAAACTTTTTTGCAAGCAAAAACCTTTACTAAAAAACATTCCCATTGTTTTTCTTTTAGCACAGGTTTTCTTTTTTCTAAAAAGAAAAAGTGTTGTGTTAATCTGTGGTTAAAAAAGGTATAAAAGATGGAAATAGCATCTGTTGTAGGCGCAAGACCAAATTTCATCAAATGCGCTCCCCTATCAAAGGAATTAAGAAAAGAGTTCGAGGAAGTTATTATTTGATCCACACCGGGCAGCATTACGATTACGAGATGAACAAAACATTATTCGATGAATTGAATATCCCAGAGCCGGATTATCATTTAGGCGTTGGGTCAGGCTCGCACGGAGAACAAACCGGAGAAATGCTGAAAAGAACAGAAGGAGTTTTGATAAAGGAAAAACCTGATTTAGTACTGGTTTTTGGAGATACAAACACCACTTTAGCAGGTGCATTGGCTGCTTCTAAACTGCACATCCAGGTTGGTCACATCGAAGCAGGATTGCGATCTTATGATAAAAGAATGCCCGAGGAAATAAACAGGGTACTAACAGATCATTGTTCTGATTTGCTGTTTTGTCCTACTGAAACTGCCGTTGAGAATTTGATTTTTTTTTTGTCAACAAGAATAAGTGGAGAAATGGTGCGTATATTAAAGATACCGGAAGGCGTTATGGCATAGACTTTTGATATCGAGCCTGACGTATAAGGAGAACGTGCTGGATACGAAGTTATGAATGCAATGCCAAGGGTAATCCCTATGTGTCCGAATATGAGCATGGTTCATACATTGTCTCTGCGTGATAAAAATTACCAGAGATATTTTATAGAGTAAGTTTTAGGGAGAGAATCATAATCTTTAAATATCGTGTTGAAGAATAAAATCAAGAAGAGTGCAAATAAAGATCTCGATGCTCTTGATAAAATGAGCGGATACGTAGTAAAGGTAGGAAAGAAGGGGGAATTATACACTCCAAAGAAGCTGAGAGTACAGATAGGTCTGGACCACGGAAGCGAATTCATCGCAGTAGTGAAAGGTGATGAGCTCATTTTAAGGAAGCGAAAAACAATAAACAACTTGTTAGAGGAAGAGGCAATAGCAACTGTAAGCGAAAAGGAAATGAAAAAGGAGCGGGACGTCTTAGAAAAGGAGCTCTTGGAGAGATAATATTATGAAGTTACGCGAGTTATACCTGGATAAAATCATTGGAGAGGATACATGTAAGTGAGATTTCCATTATTGAGGCAAATTAAAATAATCAATTGGGATGCTCTTCTCCGAGAGATGGGAGTAAGAAATAAGTAAAAATGATTAAAGACGTTTTAAACCATCTTGAGGAATGGACAGATAGAAGGAGAGACAATGCAAGATTTTACAGCAAGGCTTTAGATGATATTGACGAATTAGAGATACCTCAAATCGCTGAGGGGAGGAGGCATATCTTTAACCAACACACGCTCAGAGTAAATAATGGTAAAAGGGATAAACTTAAGGAATTTTTAGAAGAGCAGGGGATAAGCACTGCAATTTATTATCCTTTGGCTTTGCATTTGCAGCCTTGCTTCGCATTCATGGGCTATAAAAAGGGGGATTTTTTTGGCTGCGGAAAAAGCGAGTCCTGAGGTTTTGTCTTTGCCGATATATCCAGAATTGGAGAAAGAGGAAAGGGAATATGTAATAGCGATGATTTGTGAGTTTTTTGGTTCAAGATGAAAATAAAAAAGACATTAACGGATTCTGGAGGTGTTCAAGATGAAAATCTACCTTGATACTTGCATCTATTGTAGACCTTTCGATGACCAATCACAAGATCGAATTGAAAAGGAAACGAAAGCATTCATTGAAATATTAAAGCTTGCAGAGATAGGAAAAGTTGCCATCGTTAGTTCAGACGTTCTAATTGACGAATTAGAGGAGATCATAGACTCTCGAAAAAGTAGTGAAGTAAGAGAGTTCATAACGATTTGCAATGAACATGTAGAGCTTTCGGAAGAGATTATAAAGTTGGCAAGAAGCATAGAAGATGAGTGCAAGATCACAGGTGCAGACGCATTACATATTGCCTCTTCCGCAGAGACAAAGTATTTTATAACTTGCGATGGTTTTATATTATTGAAGGATGAATGCATAAATAACTTTATGAAAAAGAGGGGATATAGCGTAGAAGTGATAAGTATAACTGAATTCATGGGGGATAAAAAGATATGGGAGTAGCAACGGGTAGTGTAGGTGTAAGTGCATTAGAGGATTTAATTAGGGAAGGAGCCAGAGCACTGATAGACCGGCTTGGATACGCAAATGCCGCACGGTTCATTGCGATATTGGGCGGAGAAGGAGATTCCGTTATAGATATAAGAGAAAAAAGAACGAAATCAGATATAGATGAGATAACAGAGAGGATAAAAAGACGAAAATCCGACCAAAGAATGCTTGAAAAGAGCAAAGAGGATTACTACAAAGATGTTTGAATGAGTGGAATGACGAGTGTGTTTAAAATGGAAATAGCATCAATAGTAGGCGCCCGGCCGAATTTTATAAAGCTTGCACCAGTTTCAAGGGAATTAAGAAAAGAGTTCGATGAAGTTATTATTTGATCCACACAGGGCAGCATTACGATTACGAGATGAACAAAATATTTTTCGATGAATTGGGAATACCAGAACCAGATTACCACTTAGGCGTTGGCTCTGGCACACCTGGCTATCAAACAGGAGAGATGCTAAAGAGAACAGAAGAAGTTTTGATTAAAACCAAATTTAAAGAGTATTGAAGGAATGGGCGAAGAATGTTTACCGGATGTATGCTATTTTG
>WSZT01000248.1 GCA_013139985.1 Candidatus Methanophagales archaeon
AGGAATACTCGAAAAATTGAGGATGGAACTAAATTCGTTACATGCGAAGAGGAAAAGAGTGGGGAAGAAATGGTATTGGGACTTGAAGCCGGATTATAGGTTAGGGGAGGAGATAAGAATTGAATAATAAGAAAATGGCGCATTCATATTTGAAAGGAGCGAAATCGAGGTTGGAATCAGGTAGAAGGGCATTTGATGCAAACGAATTCCCTTATGTTATTAGACAATCACAGGAATGCGTTGAGCTTTGCTTAAAATCGGCTTTGCGATTCGTTGGCATCGAGCCACCAAAATGGCATGATGTCGGTTTTATACTAAAAAGAGAGCGTGATAGATTTCCAGAGTGGTTTAAAAATGAGGTAGAAAAATTGGCATTTATCTCGAAACGGATGAGAAGGGAAAGAGAGCCGAGCATGTACGGAGATGAGGATTTGAGTCTTACGCCTGATGAATTATATAGTGAGTATGATGCAAGAGTATCCTTAGAAGATGCAGAGTTTGTATATAAAAAATGCGAAGAGTTGATGAAATAAATCGAAAAATCCTATTCGTTCGCACAGGCATTCAAAAGGAAGCTTATATATTTAATTTAATTTGGGGTGCCCAGTATTACATTAAGGGAAAACACAGAATGGGTTGAGACAGTAGATGATGGCTGGAATGTGTTGGCAGGAGCAAATGAAGAGAAGATCATTAAAAAGGTAATTGATTTTGAGCCTAAAAATAAGCAAAGGGATGTTTTTGGTGACGGAAATGCGAGCGAAAGAATTAGAAAGATAATTGGAGGATTAGAACTAAATGACATCTAAAATACCGTTACTCAAACCCTATTTTGATTCAGAAGAATTGGAAGAGATTCAGAAAGTTCTGGATTCTGGTTGGGTCTCCCAAGGACCAAAAGTAAAAGAGTTTGAGGACAAAATTGCGGAATATCTCGGCGTCAAATATGCAATTGCCGTTACTAATTGCACATCCGCATTACATTTAGCATTGCTCAGTCTTGGCATAAAAAAAGGAGATAAGGTTTTAGTCGCAGATTATACATTCCCGGCAACTGGGCATTCCGTGCTATATTGCGGGGCGAAACCTGTTTTTGTTGATGTAAATTTAAAAACATATAATATTGATCCCAACCTAATTGAAGGAAAAATCACGGAGAGAACGAAGGCAATAATACCGGTGCATACGTTTGGACAACCTGCGGAAATGGATACTATTATAGAGATCGCCGAAGAGTATAACTTAAAAGTAATAGAAGATGCGGCGTGCGCGCTTGGTGCCAAATATAAATATAAGTATGTGGGAACGATTGGCGATATTGGCTGCTTATCTTTTCATGCGAGAAAAGGTATAACAACGGGAGAAGGAGGGATGGTAGTTACGGATGACAAAAATTTAGCGGCGAAGATACGAAACCTATCTGTTTTTGGGATGACTTCTGCATGGGATAGAGAGAAAAGCGCTGAATTCATCATTCCAGAATTTACTGAACTTGGATATAATTACAAAATGAGTGATATTACCGCTGCGGTCGGCGTTGCACAATTAAAGAAGCTCGACCAAATCATTGAAAGAAAACGAGAGCTTGCAAAGTATTGGGATGAAAAGCTTAAAGAAATAGAATTTATTGAACCCCCTTACGTTAGCGAAAATGTAAAACATATTTATCAAAGTTATGTTGCTCTTGTTGATAAGCGTATCAAGAGAAATAAATTAATTGAGGTACTGATGAAAAAAGGTATTCAAACACAAATCGGAACCTATGCTTCTCACATTCAACCAGTGTATAATTCTAATGATAAATGCCCAAATTCGTTGGAAATATTTAATAGGTCAATAGCCATACTATCTAACAAATAGGAGGGATATAAGATATAATGAAAGAGGAAGAAAATAAGCCACGCCGTGAAGAACTCAAAAGGTTGGCAAAAGAGAGCACAGGTGCATTATCATGGATAAAACTCTCAGAACCATTAGAGAAGAGATTAGAAAGAATCGAAAGAAGAAGTAAATGCATGGACGAGCCTTCAACAGGAGATTAAGAAAAAGAGTAAGGATTTAGTTTAGAGAGGTATAAGGGATTTGAAGAACTATATAAAAGATTGAGAGAGGATGTAGAGGATTTGGAGGTGCTTATAAATAAGCTGAGAGAGGCGCCAACGAAAGAGATAGAAATTTTAAGTGATTTGATGCTATTCTTTTCAGAAAGTCTTCCTTTACAGCTTGAGAGGTCGTATTACATTTCAAAGGATCCAGACTACGGATTAGTATTTGAGGATGCACTTGTATTTTCATTCGTTAAACTCGTTGGAAAAGCGCTTGATGGTGAAAGTGAGGTATTGTTCTTGACAAAGGAGGGTGACTTCGATGTTAAGAGAGTTCTTGATGCGTTGGGAGATGAGAATGTAGAGATTTATTTCAATTCAGGTGAGTGTTTGCAAAGGGTCAAAGATTTTTTGAAGCGCAAATGAAATAGATATATAAACACAATGTCAGAAATGAAGTTACCAAAGTTTAAGTCTGATGAAGAAGAAGCGGATTTTTGGGATAGAGTTGACACTACACAAATCCTGGAAGAGGGAGAAGAAATCGAATTAGAGTACAAACCAGAAACCGCGGTAGAGAACATTTGCATTCAGTGTGGTAAGAAGATGATAGAGAGAAAGCGGGATATTGATGTGCCGGGTGAGGAGGTTACTATACACGTCAAAGAGTTTTACTGCCAAAACTGCAAGAAATCAATATTAGGGTCTGCGGAGGCTAAAAGATTGTCGGAGGTTCTGGTAGGGCTAATAGGTGTAAGAGGAGGGAGAGGAGTCGAAAGAGACACTGAGGTGTATAAAGATAAAGAAGGATATTTTGTGAGAATCCCGGTCGAACTTGTGGAAAGTTTAGATGTTCAGGAGAAGAAAAGAACCAAGATCTGGTGCGTGGGTAAAAGAATAATCATGGAAATTGGATGAAGAGGAGATATTTAAAAGATGGCGATGCAGGATTTAAGAAAAGAAGATATTGACATGGCGGCAGCATATCTAAAAAAGCGCTGGATGAATTGAAATGACCCTAAAAAACAAAAAGAAATCAATTGTAGTTGTTGGAGGGTATGAAGTGTGTTATAGATTTAAGTATATATGGAACCTTATAATGTCTTAGGTGATCGAACAAATGGAGGGAATCTCGGATTTACTATCGGAAGAAACGGTTAAAGATTACAAAGATATTTATAGAAAGACAACAAAAAATTAAATGGGCGATTGGAAATGAAAAAAGAAGAATTTTTTGAAGAATGGAAAGGAGATTGGAAGAAAAGGCAGGAACAATTTCATACCAATCAAGCCGAACTCTTCAGACATATCAGAGATAAAACAAGTTCTAAAAAAGCATTCTGAGTACGCTTTTAAGTACAAAAAAGAGTAGCCAGAAGATTATACAGATTTTCACACAACCTTTTTTACCTTCGGTAAAAACCTTGACAAAACTTTTTAAAGAAATAAAATGAAACAAAAAACCGTCTGCGTTGTCGGCTTAGGATATGTAGGACTACCGTTAGCGAAGGCATTCTCAAAGCATTTGAAGACAATTGGATTCGATATAGACGATGATAAGATAGGGGATCTAAACAACAATAACAACGAAGACAACATAGAATTCACTTCAGACCCATCTAAGATAAAGCATGCGGATTTTGTTATTATTGCTGTGCCAACGCCGTGACAAAATCGAATTTAATGCGCCGGATTTATCTTACGTAAAATCGGCAGCGGAAATTGTTGGTAAAAATCTAAAAAAAGGAGCTATCGTAGTTCTGGAGTCCACAATTTATCCCGGCGTTACAGAAGAAGTTGTTAAACCTATTTTAGATTTAGAAAATGAATCAGGACTAAAATGCGGTGCCGATTTCAAAATTGGCTACTCTCCCGAAAGGATTAATCCGGGTGATGGAGCGCATTCGTTAGATAAGATAACCAAAATAGTTGCAGGGATGGATAAACTTTTTTGCAAGCAAAAACCTTTACTAAAAAATGCTTACGCTATTTTTTTTTGCTCCGCAAAAGAAATATTTCTTTAGTAAAGTTTTTAAAACTTTTTAAAAGAAAGGTTTGTGATAAGAGGATCGGCACAGAGCAGCGGAAGCTTCTCATTCTTGAGTTATAAGAAATATTCCATCGGTATGAACTTATTTTTTTAAAAAAAGAAGGATTTTACTTTTTTGATGCTTCGATTCACGCAAAAAACACGAGTATCGAGCCAGTTGGAATTTTATAGCTGAAATGAAAATATATACATACCTATAATGTCAACACTCAAGCACTTCCCAAACGACCTCGCACTTGTAATTTTCCTCACCCTTTTATGTATTCCCTTTGTCCTCATCCCACCCCTTAACGAAACACCGGTAAGAATTATTTTGGGTCTTCCCCTAGTGCTCTTCCTACCAGGCTACGCATTAATCGCCGCTTTATTCATACGGAAAGATGACCTGGATGGGATCGAACGAATAGCACTCAGCTTTGGATTAAGCATTGCGATTACTCCTTTATTGGGCTTGGGATTGAACTACACACCGTTTGGAATACGATTGACGCCTATTCTAATAGTTCTATCAGTATTCACGATTGCACTCGCCATCGGTGCGTATGTAAGAAGGAGCAGGATTCGAGAAGCGGATAGATTTGTTGTTGAATTTGGAGCTTTCTTCAAAAGTATGAAAGAGTCATTTATGACTAAAGATACGAAGATTGATAGAATCCTATCTGTTATCCGCATTATTTCAATCGTGCTTGCAATCTCCATAACCGCTTACGTGATAATAACGCCAAAAGAAGGAGAGAAGTTCACGGAATTTTATGTTCTTGGTCCCGGTGGTATGGCGGAAGATTATCCGACGAATTTAACGGTCGGCGAGGAAGGAGAAGTGATCATAGGCGTTGTGAACCATGAATATGCCAATACGTCCTATCTTTTGGAAGTAGAGCTTAACGGAGAAATTATAGATGAAAAGAGCATTGAGTTAGTGCACAACGAGACATGGGAAAGCCCTTTTAAATTCAAAGCTCTGAGAAAAGGAGCCGATCAAAAGTTGGAATTCTTACTTTATAAGGTTGGTGAGGAAGGGATATATCGATCACTTCATCTATGGGTGGATGCTATTTGATCAAAATTTTCTAAACAATAAAGAGTATAAAAATGAAGAACTTTCATATATATAACCGATCACAGATTACGCATTACCGATTACACATCACGGATTACCGATTCCCGATCACGCATTACTGATCACGCATCACGCATTACGCATCACCCCAAAAAATGAAGACTCATAAGGATCTTGATGTTTGGAAAGAAGCAATGACCCTGGTAAAAGGGATATACAAGTTAACGGCAGAATTCCCAAAAGAAGAAATTTATGGCTGGTTTAGTGTCTCAAATAAGACGGGCAGCAGTATCAATTCCAAGTAATATAGCCGAAGGTGCCTGACGCGAGAAATTCAAATAAGGAATTCATTCAATTCCTTTATATATCCTTAGGCTCTCTTGCTGAA
>WSZT01000037.1 GCA_013139985.1 Candidatus Methanophagales archaeon
GTCATAAGTTTCGGGATATATACTGTGCTTAACGTTGAGATCGCAGTGGTTATGAAACTACAGGTTCTGCTCGGTGGGGTTGCGGTTGCAGTGCTCGTAGGTATCTTATCAGGGTTATATCCTGCGAGGAAGGCGTCAAAGCTGAGCCCCGTGGAAGCAGTGAGGTACGAATAAACCTTCTTTCTAAAGAAAGAAGCTTTACCAAGAAAGATTGTTTTTGCAAAGCAAAAAGATAAACAGTAAGGCTGTATAGGGATGAACCATGAGGCAGAAGCGATAGTGAGGAAATATGGGGGAGTGAAAAACCGAAAAGCATAATATATAAAAAGCAGACATATATGCAACCTTTAAATTTAAACTATGTTTGTTAGCTTTTGAAGGGGAGAAGAAAAAGAGGTAAAGAAGAATGGAAAAAAATGCCGTATTGATGAAAATCGTGGTTGTAGCGATTGTTATTTTTGCTTTAACTTCCGTAGCGCTGTCTGTTGGGGCTGCTGCAGAGTATTCTGGCGGAACAGAGCCGCCGACGACACAGGGAAAGGAAGAGGCTGACCTTGTTGTGCTAGTGGGGGACATCGATAATTTAGGTTTTGGTTGGCCACAGGGATTTGATGTTTTCTCTGGTAAATCCACTCCGAGACATCGTTACCCTTATAAGCCTGAGCCTGATGACCCAAGCGGGACAGACCGAATTATTGTAGGAACAAGCTATGATGGTCACCCCCCGGCAGGTCGGGATGGCTACACCAGCACTACCAGTCGCCCAGACAATCTGCCCCAACCTATTTCCATGCAATACAATCTTGGTGGCATTCAGGTTCACTCTGCTGTCCTTCAGATGTTTGTAGATGACTTTCAGTCACCACTTTGGAAGAGCAAGTTTCAAGTTGAACTGAACGGGCAACGGGCTCCATTTCTGGAAGAGGCCCTCAACTCTCTACTCCAGACAGGTCCTATTGGTAAACTTATAACTGTTCAAGTTCCAGCAGATTTTTTGAGTATAATTGCCAGTGGCAATTTAGAGATTTCTATAGATGACCCCACAACAGGAGCAGGAGACGGCTTTGCTATTGATTTTGTCCGACTTCTTGTTAATCCTCACGCCTTTGCACACACAGGGCGGGTCTCCGGTCATGTGGTAGATGCTGAAACAGGTGAATCACTTCGAGGGGCAACAGTATCTGCTTCCGGAGTTGTGAGTAGCAAAACAGATAGCAGCGGTGCTTATACTTTAGAGAATGTGCCTGCTGGGCTTGCTGTAGTTACGGCATCTGCTACTGGATATATTTCGCAGATACTTTCAAAAGACCTATCGGCCGATGCCAGTGTAACCATAGACTTCAGGTTAACAAAGGGTGTACCCCTAGACGATTTTAACGATAACGCTATTAATCATACACTCTGGGTCGCCCATGTAACCGGTTCTGGCCCAACAATTGACGAAACCAATCAAAGAGTGGAGGTCACATTTCCGGCTGACTCATCAGGAGAGCATTTTGGGGCTGGGTACGGTGGCATCTGCAAGTTGAGAGGAGACTTCGATATACAAGTTGATTATGAACTTCTTGTTTGGCCAAGTGCAAATGGTGTTAGGGTGGGTTTATTAACAGGGGGAGAAGCAGCGGAACGGGTTAGTTTTGGCAGCTCGAGTGATTTCCCGGGGAAACCCCGCGAAGTGTACCTCACCCACTTTGCTGATGGTGTTCATGGAATAACTGCCACAAGTGATTTATCAGGTAAATTAAGACTGGTAAGGAAGGGCAGCATGCAGACAGGATATTATTTCAATTCTGGCTCCAGTAACTGGATTGCTATACACTCCGCATCTATAACTACTGCCGACACACCTTTTTCAATCAGTGCATGGAGTGCTGACTATGCTTTTACAGATCAAGAGGTAAAGATAGCATTTGACAATCTCGTTGTGAATCAGGGAGAGGTGATTTGCCCAGGCACAACAACTCCACCACCTGCTTGGTGTGATTATTTTGACAGCACAACTCTCGATCCACGATGGTCTTGGGTGCGTGAAGACCCTACCCATTGGAGTTTGACAGATCATCCCGGTTACCTGCGCATCACCACCCAGCGGGGTGACCTCTACCAAACGAATAATGATTGCAAGAATCTTCTGCTGACTCTGGCACCCTCAGGTGATTTTGAGGTCACTACATGTGTAACTATCAATCCTAGCACGAACTGGCAATCAGCTAGGCTCTTCATCTATCAAGATGATGATAACCATTTCGAGCTGCAACGAACGCCATCGGGTGGTCAAGAAGTGCATTTTACTAAGGAAGAGAAGGGATCAAGTGAAAGTCATAGTGTTCCTTGCGATCTGACCACGGTGTATCTCAAGATCACGAAGCAAAATAGCACTTACACCGGTTACTGGAGTACCGATGGCTCTAGTTGGACTAAGGTTTACCAGTACAAAGATATCAAGTTCTCCAACCTCAAGATCGGATTCAGTGCCTACAATGGTCAATCATCCGCACCTGAGATCCCTGCTGATTTCGACTACATCTGTGTGGCCCCAATAGGTGCTGTGCCCACACCAACGCCGAGTCCTACGCCAGCTACTCCAGGGCAAACGGGGACTGGGGGAGAGTATGAATGTCCTCAGGATGCGGGAGAGGCATATCAACAGTACATTGCAGCTTACAACAAGCTAACCTCCTTGATGGCTGAGGGCAAAGGGGATTCGCCAGCAGCGCTACAAGCATACGAGGAATACAAAGCGGCGAAGGCCTGCTACGAGAGCGGGGCCTCGGGAACAGAGCCAGCACCCACACCAACACCAACCCCAACTGGGTATAGTGATTTTGGTACAACTGAAATTCTCAAAAAAGGTTTTAAGGGCAACATCTATTATTTAGAGGAGGGAACTAGTAAACTCCCGGATTTCTCAAAAATGACGCCCGTTGGCACGATTTACACTGAGAAATTAGACATCCCTCCCAGAGATTTTAAACAGGGATTTCCAGGAATTACAGATAGGTTCGAATGGTTTGGAATTTCCTATATTGGAGGGATTGTTATTCCATCTGATGGTAATTATACGTTCAAATTAACCTCTGATGATGGTGCCAAACTTTACATTGATGGTGAGCTTGTAATAGACAATGATGGAATACATCCACCTCGCACTGTAACGAAAGAGGTTTATTTGACCAAAGGAGATCACCTGATAGGAGTTGATTATTTTCAGGGGCCAAGGGTCACGATAGCCCTCCAATTGTTTGTTGAAACCCCAGAAGGAAAAGAAACTCCGGTAAAACCTGGACTTGATCCCTCTGAATTAGAAGAACCAACACCAACGTCAACACCAACACCAACATCAGGAGATGGTGAAGCGACACTTATCGAGATAGCCCAGGTACCGGGGCGTAACTTAGCGATGGATAGTTTTGACAACATGTATGTATCTTCGTATGTCGAACACAAAGTAGTAAAAGTTACCCCAGAGGGAGTAGTGAGTGATTTCGCGACTGGTATCTCCAGGGCACGCGAAGGAATTTGTGATACTGCAGACAATCTGTATGTTGGAGACTACAATGGCCATGTTTGGAAAATAACTCCGGCTGGCAGCAAGGCGATAATTGCTTCAGGCATATGGAGCATAAAGGGGTTAGCACTCGATAATTCAGGAAATCTGTATGTATCGTCGGGTTATGATGACAAGATATACAAGATTGATCTCTCTTCTGGAAGCAAAACTGTATTCAGCACAGCACTGGTCAGTGCGGCGACTTTTCCGACCAGAATGGCCATTAACCAGTCAACAAATGATCTGTACGTTTCAGTCAGCACTAACTGGCCTACTTCTCCTCCGCCTGGTGGCCCCGCGTTATCGCTTATAAAGATAACTCAGGCCGATCCCAGTAGCTACGAGACAATTGCTACTCTGCCGGGAGTATATGCTGGCGGAGCCATGCACTTCAATACGAATGGCAATCTACTGTGGTCATGCCTTACCCGTTATGTCTACAACGCGGCTGAGGATAAATGGGAGTGTGCCAGGTATGAGAGCGAAATATTAGAAGTTGACCTCGTCACCGGCGCTTTAACCGAATTCCTGAAAGAAGATGGCTTCCTGATCGAAGGAATGGCATTCGACAGTAGCAACCAATTTTTTATAGCTGGTACCTGGGAAATAACCAAGGAACATTTCATTTATAGAGTAGTGCAGTCACCAACACTTCAGCCCACCCCGGAGAAGACAGAGTTTGCTAACGGTATAGCTACGCCAATGGGTTTTGCTTTTGATCCGGATGGTAGATTGTTCGTTGGCAATAGAGAGCGTGGTGAGGTTTTCGGTCCCATAACTCGGGGTGATAACCCCCCTCCTGTTTATGCATCGGGGCTGGGAGCTGTAGCGGATATTGCCTTCGATGAAGCGGGTTATCTTTATGCTTGTTTGTAAAGATTAAATCCGGTCAATGGCGATATATTCGTGGGTGGTGCAGATAAGATATTCAAATTGATTTGTTGGACCGCCTCTTTTAGCTATAAACCAGCCATAATTCTTTTCACTTTACTCGCTACTTCCACTGCGGTATTACCGAATATCCGCACCATCGGCTCCTTCCCGACCGCACCGAGATCGTAAACCACATCAGGCGAGAACACCACACTTGCTTCTCTTACACCCCAATCCATAGTCTTCGCGCCTGCGGGCTCTTTAGCACGATCAAATGACGAAACCGTCAACCCCAATTCTTCACATGCTTCTATCAGTTCTGACGTGTATTTCAGGTTAATCGCACTTCTTTTCCTTTTATCGTGCTTCATCATCGTTAATATCAACCTTGCAACGTGACTACTTACGCCAAAATCCACACAGCCTGCGTGTACACCCTCTCTCGCCGCGATTATCCTACCATCTACCGCAGCAACATCATGCTCGCTTTCCGCATCCGCTATTGCCATGCCTATGTTCGTTCCAACCTCAGGTATATGCTTCTTGAAATTCAGCGTTTCTTTCAGCATCGTAACTGCTTCCTTTACGTTCTCCAGCACGAAATACCTATCTGCGTCTTTACGTAAGCTTTGATTTACCACGATCAAATTAGGCAATTCCACACCACATAATATCGCATCATAAACAAATTTTTTTGCCGATGTAGCAGCATCGTGCAAAGTAGTACCTTTTGCCAGTTCGGCAGCAAGAGCTGCGGAAAAGGTGCATCCTGCTCCATGCACTATCTTCTCCTGCTTTATCATGCTCGAGCTCATGTGCTCGAATTTACCATCGTAGATCAAATCTGTTGCCTTTCCGGCTGCTATTTCATGCTCTAAATGTCCACCTTTTATTATTACTGCTGACGCGCCCATATCGTTTATTTTGAGGGCTGCTAATTTCGCATCTTCGATATCCCTTATTTCCAACCCGGAAATAATACTCGCTTCGGGTACATTTGGCGTTACAACCGCGCAAATAGGAATAAGAAGTTTGATAAGCGTGTTTAAAGCGTTATCCTCTAACAATATTCCGCCTGCGCCTGCGTTCATCACAGGGTCCAGAACGAAGGGCACACCATATCTTTTAAGCTGGGTGGCAGCCACCGCTATTATCTCCGCGGAATACAGCATACCCGTTTTTGCATAATCCACAGCCATATCGCACATAATAGATTCTAGTTGCTGTTCCACGATTTTAACGGGTACTTCCTGTATCGCTTGCACACCATCCGAATTTTGTGCTGTTATTGCTGTGAGTACTGATGTGCCGTGGACACCGAACGCAGAAAAGGTTTTTATATCTGCCTGTATTCCTGCGCCACCACTGCAATCCGAGCCCCCGATGGTCATTACTATTTTCATTTTTGTTACTTTCTTTCAATGTAGTTCAAATTTTCTAACATTTTCGCATCCTAGTAAATTTTTATTTAGTTTAGCAGACCTATAATAATATATAAGAGGGAGTTTAGATAGATGAACAAAAAACTTTTGCATTTGTTTCTTATTGTCCTCGTTCTATCTACCCTATTTGCCGTTGTTGCTTACGGCGGAGGTGCGGAAGAGGGTAAAAGAGTAATTTACGTGCTGAACTTAGAAGGAACGATCACAGAAGGCAGTACATTAAACGTAGTAGAAGGCTTTGAAGAGGCTGAGGAAATCGGTGCTGAAGCGGTACTGGTCAAACTCGATACACCTGGTGGACTCGTTGGTTCCACGCTTGAAATAACTAAGGTAATAATGAATTCAAAAGTGCCGGTTATCACATATGTAACGCCGAAGGGCGCGATAGCCGCTTCTGCGGGATCTTTCATACTGGTCTCGGGCAATATCGCCGCGATGTCTCCCGGAACGACCACCGGATCCGCAATGCCTGTTGAAATCGGTCTTGAAGGTCGAAAACCAGCGGATAACAAAACAATTAACTTCTTCGCCGGGCATATGGAGAGCATAGCTGCTTCAAGAGGTAGAAACGCAACACAGGCAAAGCGTTTCGTTACCGAAAATGATGCATTAAATGAAACTACCGCTTTAGAGCGAGGGATTATTGACCTCATTGCAGAAGATGAAACCGAGCTCTTAAACAAAGTTGATGGAATGACCGTTAACATAGGGGGTAAGAACCAGACTTTAGCAACAAAAAACGCTTCGCTATACGTTAAAAAAAAGACTGTACGTTCTTCTTTCTTAGAATTGCTTAGCAACCCACAGATAGCGCTTATTCTCTTAATGGTTGGCATATACGGACTGATTTTTGGGTTCATGTCTCCCGGGACATACGTGCCCGAGATGATAGGTGCGATCTGCCTGATTTTAGGGCTTTATGGTATGGGTCTCTTCAGTGTGAATATGTTTGGTGTGCTTTTAATAATTATCGCGGTTATTTTATTCATTGCCGAGGCGCTTACTCCCACCTTTGGAATACTCACCGTAGGGGGTGCGGTATGCTTGATAATAGGCGCTTTGATATTACCAAATGAGCCGTTACTATTCAATCCCGAATCAGAATGGTTTGAAGGGTTTTTACTAACGGTAATCGGAATTGCAGCAGCATCTGCCGCTTTTTTCTTATTCGCCGTGGGTGCCGTTTTGGTAGCGAGAAAGCGAAAAGCAAAAGTAGGTGCGGAAGACCTTATCGGGAAAGTAACGAAGGCGGAAACTAAAATCGATGCAGACGCTGGCACGATAAAAACGAGAGGTGAAATCTGGAATGCGCGGACTTTAGATGATGAAACGATAAATGAAGGTGAAAAAGTGGTTATTGTAGACCGCGAAGGGTTGACATTGATCGTTAAGAGGAAAGAATAAAAAACCACAAGATTTCACAAGATTAACTCAACACTTTTTCTTTTTACAAAAAGAAAACCTGTGCTAAAAGAAAAACAAGTTCTTTTGGTAAAGCTTTTCTTTTTAAGAAAAGGTTTGTGTAAATCTGCGTAAATCTGCGTCCTAAATTAAATAAGTAGTTAAAATCGTGAGGTGAAAGAACAGATGCGTATTCTCCTGGGAGCACCAGTATGGTATGGCAACCGCCCATTCAAGAGGACATTAGAAGAGCTTCACAAGCTCGAGCTGGATTATTTTGAGTTTTCACTCGATTATCCACTGCCCGATTGCATGGGTAAAACGGACCGGGCAGAGCTAAAGGATTTATTAACTGATTATGGCATGAAAATCGCTTTTCATTCTCCGCTTGATATATCCGTAGCGCATCCGAGGGAAGAGTTAGCAGATGCGAGTATGACGATTTTAAAACGGTGTATGGATTTTTATACTGATTTGCAGCCACATTCGCTATACTACAATTTCCACTTGCATCCTCTGGTTTCCACGTATAAGCTTGAGGACGTGAGGGCCGAGATGAAGATAAAGGGTCTTAGAAGATGCGAAACGATAACGAGAATGGCTTCTGAGTCGGGTATAGTAGCAAGTGTGGAGAACGATTTGGTCCCTTTCAAATGGTCCGACCTGATACTCGAAGCTCTTTCATCGCCTGAGTTATATCTCACCTTCGATGTTGGGCATGCGATAATGGCGGAACTGCACCGTTCGAGAACGAAAAGCCACAATTATTTAGATTATATTACGCGGTGGATAGAGAAATGTGGTCCGAAAATACAGGTGGTGCATTTGCATGATTGCGCCCTTACAGAGAAGCAAGACCATTTATCTATAGGGGCGGGAGAGTTGGATTTCGATGCGATCTTCGACATGTTGAAAAGAACGAATTGTAAATACATAGTTATAGAGACTTTTTGGCGGAATAAGGATAAAGGGGAGATGAATTACGAAGAGCTGAAACGGAATGTGGATTTTTGTAGGTGTTACCTGTAAACAAACCTTTCTATGATTTTATTACGATGCGAGAAAAGAGTTGGATTGAGCAAGAGAGAGTTCGATACAAGGGGGGATATTGTAATTGTACCTGTTTACGTTTTTCTAGCTCTGCTGGAACATTCTGTGAAGAATTTGTAATTTCATATGTAGGCAACGCACAAAAATAAATATAGACCGATTTTAGACACGGATTTACGCAGATTTACACGGATTTAATTTCTTCTGCGTTAATCAGTGTTAATCTGTGTCAAGAATCAATTTTATTTTATTCTGTATAAAATATAACTTTCTCCCACTTTTCTATACTTTAAATCCCGATAATCTGCGATCATCTGCGTCCGATTATTATTTTTTCTTGTACCTCCGGAACCACAACTTTGCAATCTTCATAAACCTCAAAGTAGTATCCTGCCCCAGGCTTTAGCGTTTCCGAGCTATCTAAATAGTCCCACTCGCCGTCCTCATACATAAATATGAACAGAGATACAAACCTATTCTGCACTGCATCATCAAATGTGTATTCCTCGTAATCGACTGTAACATTCAGCGCGGCTATCTTCACCTCTTCCGTTGATGGAATACCTATCATGTTCCAACCCTTTGACAAGCTGAGTTCAAATGGCATTTCCACTGCTCGCCCGCTCAGATTCAAACTCGCTTGCTCTTCCATCTCAATCAAATATGCTTTCCCTGGCTCAATCGCCGTTAATGTCGAAGCTTCTGTATTATTCTTAAGGTGATATAGCCAACACATATTCGCAGAATCAAAATAGAATACCGCAGAATACGGAACATCCTCCAAAACCTGCTCCACATCGGACTCATAAAGCTCCATTGGACTTGAGAACGTGCTCCAACCCGCTGTTAGGTTCAGCTCCCAGCATATCTTAGGCGCGAGAACATAACTGATTTTAAATTCTCGTGTTTCCTTCAGCTTTGGCATCGGGTTAATTACAGGGAATAGAACTATCTTTTTGTCTTCTGTATCATCTTCGCCATGCCAAACAATTCCGTTCATCCCTCTAACAACTACATCCTCTGCCTCTATCGGCAACTCAAGCTCGCCTACCAATGATGGCCATGCACGCTCATTTACTTTCCCAGCCACTACTGGCTGCTCATACCAATAGGTCCACTTAGTTGCAGATTCATCAAGTGGTGTTATCGCCATTGTAACTACATACTCATTATCATTCTCACAGTCCCGTGAGATTATCGCCTTATCTATTGGCTTCTCCGGTATCTTAGGTAGTAATGGCTTAAACATGGGATCGCCTAATAAAATAAACTGCTCTGACGTTTCATTTATCATTCCCGTAATTTCTTCTTCCCATCCCGGATACTCATTGAGCATATCCTCCGAATATTCAAGCTTTAACAGATAGAGATTTTTGGCATGCGTTAATGCTTCTCCTACCGACATATTACCATAAATCAAGCTTTGATAGAAGGCCTTACTGAAATCCTCTGTTATAAATATCCATGAAAGCGAGTTTGCGCTGATGTAATTCACACTACCCGCTTCTAAGAATGACATTGCAATTGATCTATCCAAATCAAGTGGCTCGTAGAACACCTCATCACTCCCTGGATCATAATACCGGCCACCTTTTAACCTCCCGGAAAGGCATGAGTAGGCGTGCGTTGTTTGTGGTGCCAATCTAAGCATTTTCACATCTGTCGCATCTAAATACGGTTCTAACCATGCCCATTGATTCAATCCCCAAAGAGACTCCGAACCATGATGTAAGAAGAACACGATGTTCTTTCCATTGTTCATCTCCATCATTACTTCCGGACAATTTGCCTTCTCATAGACCTCAAAATCTACGGATAAGCCCGCATCTTCCAGATACTTGTTGATGTCTCCTGCTGTGGGTGTTTGTGGCGATGCTAAAGAGGGATTGGTAATAACTAAAGCTTTTGATTTCCAATCTCCCTTCTCGGCTATTTTTTTGTATGCAAGCGTTCTTGCCATTACGGCTGATGCGTCATATACATCCAAGCCAATTATTCGACCGGTTGCAACTTCAAGGAAATTATCATCATCTAATTGGATATTGTAATCTCTATATATGTCAAATCCCATAAGTGTCAAAATGGGATTATTTGGGCTATTTAAATACCCTTCTTGAGCGAGAGCTGCGAGTTTCTCTTGGGCTTTCGGATCATTCAGCGCATCAATAAAGTATTGAGGTAAATAATCCTCTACCAAGCGGTAGTTATCATATGTGACTGTGAGATTCTGCACAAGTCCCGTATCAACAAACGGGACAGAGCCAATACCACCAACAACTATTAGATAGTCCGGCTTGATTTTATAATCCAAAACGGTTTTTTTAAGTGTTTCTTCCGCCTCTAGTGGTATAATCTCCTCCGGGTTCTTGTTTATATCTATAACTGGTGCTTTCCTCGCCGCTGCGATCTGAGCAGCGGTTAAAGAGAGCTTAGGGATTTTTGTATATGCAAATGCAGTTGTATTAATAGGCGGAAAAAGAGTTGTCACATTTATCTCATAGGTTGGCGTGTAACAGCAATCGCTACCATTGCAGCAGTGTATTTCAAATCCCCAGGTTCCAGATTTTGTTAAATTGATCTCTGCCGTACATCTCCCGGGACCGCCTTCTAACTGCTCCGTACATTCACTGCCTGAATGGGGCGGGTAATATTCAACGTACGTGCCTGATGTATTCAAGGTGACATCCCAGATTATCAAAGCTGTGGTTCCCGCTGTGGCATTGACCGGATAAGATATGTTCCTAACATAGTCACAAGAAGGTGGTTCTGCTATTATCTTTATCTCCTCATCGGGCAGGAACTTTTCAATCCCGTCAAAATTTATAACAATTCCTTCGTCTATACTCTTTTCCTCGCCGGAATCCATTGCAAAATCCAATACACCCTCAATACTAAGTATTGCCACCTCATTTGGATCCAAATCACCTATGTCCCAGATGATGTCTGTCCGTGCAAATCCAACCCCCACTATCTCTTCTATCTCTTCCGGTAAGGCTTGCGCACCATAAGACTCCAGGGTTACTTTTGAGTGGTCATCAGTAATAGGAGTAATTGGTGCCATTACAAATGCAAGCAATACAACAATTAAAGCGATGGTGACTCTCCCTCTACCACCCTTCTTTCTCGTTAGTGTATACGCTATCAAGAACATCAAAATCGCGAAAAGAACTCCGAACCCAGGTATCCTCATGGTCATACTTACGGTCCCGACAGTTGCGATGGCCGATTTCACGGTCCTTCGCGGTAGTAAGGTATCACGAATGATAATGTTTTCAACCACATCATCGCCCGTGTTTTTTACATTTACTGTGATATAATAGGTGGTGCCTTCTTGATCGCAAGGAACTTCCGCGGGGAATAATTCGGTGCTCACGAGAATATCACCTATTTCCTTCTCAAAGTTAATGGTCTTCGGCTTTGGTGATGTCAATTCAAAATCCCTCGTATTTGTGAACACCACTGCATTAACCTCTTCCCAATTCTTTGCCATCGCTCTTATCAGCATTTCATTTGCATCGCCTTGTGAAACCGAGATATTCATCGCTTCCAAATCCGTTATCACATCCGGGCTAACAGCTCCAATGACTATGACATTGTCTGTATCCAGCGCATCACCAGTTGAATTTGGAATCACCGCGCTCACATACAATATCGGATAGCCCAAATAAGAAGCTAGAGGTGCAGCTTCTACTGCACTGTGATAATCTGTAGAGTTTACCAGCACCACGCCTTGAGACTGGTTCTGGTATGAGGCGATCCTCGCCGCAGTATCAAAGATGTCAGTGCCGCAAATCCGCGATACTTCTACATCACCGGGCAACGTTACATCTGCATCACCAATTATCGTGACGTGATCTGGCAAATACTGTGATAAGAACCATGATGTGGAGTGCGGCATGGTTTTCAGCTCTAACCAGATAGGTGTGTATGCTATGTCATAATCAAGAACAACACCGGTCGCACCTGCAGCCTTAGCATCTTCCATATTTCTTATTGTGCCCTCGACATTCGGTACAGACATTGTATCCTCTATGTCGGTTTTACGCCAGAATATGTATATAGCTGCTTCTTCACCTATATCTTGTGATAGTATGCGAATATCCCTTGTTCCTATGGGATCTATAAGCATGAGCTCTACATGGCTTGCAATCTCTTCACGATCATAACCCGCGGGATAATAATCATCAAACGGATTTTGCATTCTGGCACCTATCGTTATCTCAGGATCTATTTTTTGTACGTGCTTGCAGAAGGATACAAAAAAGTCGGTGACCAGACTAGCTCGCCATTCGAACCATTTTTGTGTGTTCGAGCTATATCTATTGGCAAGGTCAACTTTTCCGGGGTCTATTCCCGTGTCATTCCAAAATCCTCTCTTACACCGATCGCAAAAACAGTAATCGCACCCAGCATAGCCGAAATCAGATAAAACTACGCCGTCTATGTCATATCCTAGAACTTCCGCTGTCAAATTCAATAAGTATTCTTTATATTCATCCTCCAAAGGGCAAACCCATTCTTCGGATTTTTTATCTTCATTGTCCACTTGGCACCATTCCGGGTGATCGCCAACGGTTATGGGATCTCGGAAACAAGACAATGCTGCAAATACGCTTAAACCTTCTTCATGCGCTTTATCTATGAACACTTTTGTGACATTTACATCCTGGCCAATAGCGTCTTCCTCTACCACTTCGCTTGGGAAATAAACAAATCCGTTATCGTCTTTGACATTTATAATTACTGTGCTTACATTACCAGACTTCAATTTATTTATAATTGGCGGAACACCATATGTCACTAGATCTGCATTTTCTAGCCAGCTATATCGCTCGCCTGTGTCCACACCGGTAGGCACTAACAATAGTGGTCGCGATGAATTCTCAGCATGTGAGATCGCCAAAGGAGTAGCGGCGATTACATCTTGCCAGTTCCGTGTCCCTACTAAAATGACATCCGTATCGCCCCCATTAGAAGCAGCAGTTACCGTTTGTACCGCTACTAATGCAACACAAAGGATTAAAATCAATGCTATTGTACCTTTAGAAAAGCGTTTACGGAAAACGTTTCGCTTAAAGAAAGGTTTTTTAGGGGGCGATTTCTGTAGCATCTGTGTCATTAACTGCCTCCCCCATCTTTTCAATAATAAACGTGATAGCTCTAACAGAATCAGCCTTTGTAGCATTTGCGCATGACCGCCCAGTTATTTCAACTGACAAATTCGTGCCCGGCATGGTTCCTGTAACGTTTAACAATAGATTATCCTCTTCTCCCGCATTTAGTATCATAACACAGGGAAACTCACTAACCTCTTCTTCTTGAATATAGAGCTTTACATCCCAGCCTTCACCATCTTCAAATTCAGGCTCTTCTATCTCCATCACGTCAAGCCCTATACCCGTATTTTTTACTGTTAGCTCGAAGCTTGCCGTCTCGTTGATCGTTACGTTCTTTGTCATGACATCTTCTTCACCATCAATACTCAAATCTATGCCATATACCTCTACGACTTTTTGAGCAACCGTGATAAAAATATCGACTTTTTTAGGCATTGGAGGAGGAAAACCTTCAGACGGGAAAAAGAAATAAGAATACGTCGTATAGTTACCCAGCTCTTGATCCTTTGGGACCGAGACATTTATCTCGAAAGTGCCCTCGTCATCTACTCCAATTTCATCAATTCGCTCGGGTTCGATACTCACCATCTCTGCACCATCTCCTGCAACAGGAGTATGTGAAATATTATAGGCGGGCGAATCCAGAGGATTTACAACTGTTAAATCTTCACTATCTGATTCACCTGGTGAAAGATCAAACTCTACAGTGTGAAACACAGAGGATACAGCCGTTATGGTTGCCAAGATGAATAAGCACAATATAAAGATTCCAAATACCGTGACAAAATACCTTTTTTTGTTGCTCATTATCGTCCCCCTGTATAACAAAAAGTTAGGTATATAAAAACATACCCCTAATAAAAAAGGTATTTGTATAGCGCGAAAATCTCAAATTACAAGCACTAAAACTCAAACAAATCATAATGACCAAAAACCAAAATACAAAACAGTATGATCTGGAAATCTTCAGTTTGATACTGAAAAAATCCAAATGTGTTTATAAATTTGAATTTGGTGCTTGGAATTTGTTTGTAATTTGATGCTTGGTGCTTGGAATTTTTACTGAGCTATACAAATACAAAAAAAAGTGTGGGATTAGTCATCTAACCCACATTATACGATGTTACGTCATATGCATATTCACCGCTGCTCGTCCACGCATCTACAACCACTGTTCTCATTCCTCTTGGATACCCTATTGTGCCCGTGTCTGTATGCGTGCCTGCACTAACGTAGCGTGGTCCACAACGCGCCATACCGCCACCTTGTTTTAGGTACGTTGATCTTACATGGCATGGCTGGTTTACTGTGTAGTAAGTATATACTACGTTACTTGGTGGATATACGGTGTAGTACGCGGATCCCATCCAAGCAGTAACAGTTAATGCAGGTTGTGGCGGTGTACTAGGCCATACATAGATCCATACTGAGTTACTCTCCCCAGTTGAACTTCCATCCGCATAAATTCGATTCCAGCCCACCTTCTCAGCGTCGAACTGGTGGTAGT
>WSZT01000148.1 GCA_013139985.1 Candidatus Methanophagales archaeon
GGTATACGGGTATTTTCTCCCGCCCTTCTTCAAACAGTACCGCTCTATATCCAACAGGTTTGCCCTTACCGTTAACTACAACCTTCGGTGGTTTCGGTTTCGCTCTGGTTGCCATCACCTGCAATCGAACATTAACGATTTCTACGGCCTCAGAAGGCATATAATAGCCGTATTGTTGGCGATAGCAGTCGTAAAAGCGTGTTTGTGCCGCTTCCAAGCCCTTGTAGCTCACGTTCAGTTCATAACTCTGACCAACATAGCGCATATCCAGAGATGGCAACAGCATCGCATCCTCAAACTCAATATCCTGCACCATAAACTCTCTTTTGGCTTCTGTAGTAAAATCTTCTATCGTCTCATTTACAAACGCTTCTGCTTCCGCTTCTCCCACTCGCAATATGTTAGTCCTGCTATAATCCAGTTGCACATCCGATACCAGGATACCATAGGCCGAGAATACACCGGGTGCAAAAGGAACGATAACTTTTGGGATGTTCAGCTCGCGCGCCAATGCGGCTGCATGCACGGGCCCTGCACCGCCAAAGGCGATTAAAGCGAAGTCACGGATGTCGAGTCCTCTTTCCACGGACGCTAATCTGATGGCACTAATCATGTTTGAGTTCACTACTTTCCAAACGCCCATAATCGTATCTTCATATGACAGTCCAATCTCATTCGCGAGCTTTTCCATACCCATTTTCGCGTTCTTTGTTTCTAAAACCATTTCTCCACCTGCGAAGTAGCTCGGATTGATAAACCCGCATAATAAATCAGCATCTGTTACCGTGACGTCCGTTCCGCCGAGCCCGTAGCAGATGGGGCCCGGGGAAGCACCTGCACTTTCGGGGCCCACACGTAAAGCGCCACCTGCATCTAACCACGTAATACTTCCGCCGCCCGCGCCAACAGTTACGAGGTCTACAAGCGGCATTTTTAGCGGTATGCCATTAATACTGCCCTCGGAAGTCCATGACAGCTTACCGTTGATTACCGTAGCGACATCGGCACTTGTTCCGCCCATGTCATAGGTTATTACGTTGTTTAGCCCGATGAGGTCGCACAGGAACTTTGAAGCGGCTACTCCGCCTGCGGGGCCTGACAGGAGCATATTCACGGGCTTTCGCTTCACAAGTCCGGAGTTAACTACTCCGCCGTTGGATTGCATGACGTAGAATTGCACTTTCTGCGCCAGAATGGATTCTATTCTGGTGATGTAGCTATCTACAATTCGCTTTAGATATGCATCTAAGACGGTTGCGGACATCCGTTCATATTCGCGGAATTCCGGTAGCACTTCGGAAGAGCAAGAAACGTTTTTTAGTCCATTTCGTTCCAGCACAGCTCTTACAGCACGTTCATTTGCGGGGTTCAGACACGAGAATAAAAAGCAGATAGCTACGGACTCAATGGCAAGAGATTTTAGCTGTTCTACCACGGCCAGAACCTCTTCTTCTGCCGGTTGCATAATTATGACACCGTCAGAGGATACGCGCTCGGAGAGTTCAAAATAGTGGTCAACCAATGGCAGTGGTCTTGTGGAATCGAGTCTGTAGAGCTGTGCACGTTTTTGACGACCAATTTTAAGGACGTCCGCAAAGCCTTTTGTCGTTATCAACCCGATTCGTGCACCTTTTCGCTCCAGGACCGCATTTGTCGCGATCGTCGCGCCATGAGAGAATGAAGTAACTGTGGTGAGTCTATCAAGACCGTTCTCGATAGCGAGTTCCGGATTCTGCGGTGTGGACGGCACCTTAAATGACTCTATCTTCTCGCCATCGGAGATTACGAAATCGGTAAATGTACCGCCAATGTCTGTGCTGATATGCATCATTTTTACTGTTTATTCTTGTATATATACTATAACTTCTACCGATTTAATTTAGGACGCAGATGTACACGGATTTACACGGATTTAATTTCTTCTGCGTTAATCAGTGTTAATCTATGTCAATAATTAATTGTAGCTAGAAATCATGATTTCTTGTACTTAAAATCCTGATAATCTGCGATCATCTGCGTCCGATTATTATTCTTTCTTGCTCTTCTTTCTTGAGAAACAGTTTGAATTTCTGCTCAAGCTCTGGCATTTTTCCTTGCAGCAGTTCGATCAGTTCCTCATCCTCCTCCTCTGTCATTCCACGGTTATATAAACAATGGATATAGCCGCCGACAATAGAGTCCAATACGCCAATAGTATAGCTCAGTAATGTTTCAAGCTTTGGCTCTAGCCCTACAGCATCTAAAAAATGGGATTCCGATTCCGCTATCACATCGAATCCCAAGAGCCAATCGTTAATCACTTCTTCTAATCTCTCTTTAACTTCGTTTGGGAGTGTCATTGTTCTGCTTTGGTTATATCTTTATTTGTTTGTATTGCTGAGAGATATTTGTGCGTGAATGCAGATAAAATCAATAAATCAATAATGAAAAACCAAAAAGCTTTTTATACTCTGAAACGTAGAACATATAGTATGATAAAAAGTTGGTTAACGACGGTAAGTGTAGTTTTGATCTTTATCTTCTTTGTGGTAGTGGGCAGTGTTGCTTCTTCTCCACTCAATGATGCCCCTGAACCTTCCCCAATTATATCAATGTCCGTACAAAACAGCTCTGATATTAATTCTTCTGCGGAACTTCTTCGCTTTGTAGAGCGCTTGTTGACATATCCCAGCTATCTCCAAAGGGAACCTGTTGTCATCCTACCGGGTGAGCTGCCAAGTAATCTATCGGTGGAGGTCCCCATTCCAAGTGATACAGATGTTATAGGTAGCGTAATACGGTCTGAGGGCACATATAAGCGAGTTAAAATTATCCTTGACGTACCGATGGAGCCGAATGAGGTTATCGAGTTTTACCGTGATAGCCTGAAGAATGCCGGATGGAATGAGACTGAAGGCTTTTATCCCCATGAGGAAAGCGGATTTGTATCTACTACGCCTGAAAATGTTATCTTCTGTCGGTATGAAGGTAAAGGGCCTTCTCTGCAGATAACCGCAGATAGTTTAGCCACAGAAGAGGGAAATGTATCAGATGTAAGATTAGACTTGGATACCGATCCAGGAACTGGACTCTGCACGGAACGCTTTTTTGGACCATCCTGGGAGGATAGAGCGGAAATATTACCTCCGCTAAAACCCCCGGAAGGTGCTATTCTGAGAAGTAGAGGTTCCGGTGGTGGCGAAGGTCGGTGGCAGTCAGATGCAGATATAGAGACAGAACTAAACGTAAGCGAATTAAGCACTCATTATCAGGAGCAACTCATGGAAGCCGGTTGGGCGTTAAAAGAGGATGGAATGACTGCTTCTTTTGCCTGGAGTACCTGGACATTTAATGATGAGTTTGGTGATCCTTGGTCCGGGCTTCTATTAGTTAGCGAGGTAGGACGAGAGAACACACGGTTTCTCTATTTAATGGTATATGCCGTATGATATTTCTTTAGTCTTCCACATGAAAAAGTTGTAAACGGAGATTGCAAATATTGAAAGTTTACCTAGAACTAATGCACCTTATAAAGCCTGGAAGCGGGTAAAGACTTATTACACAAAGAATTGTTATGAATATATTGATATGCTCTTAAAGACGCTAACACTGAGGAATTACCGGAAATATAAGAACGTGAATGTTGAAATCCCCGATGGCGTTATAGGCATTATAGGTCTAAACGGCGTTGGGAAGACAACGTTAATAGAGTCGATCGGCTGGGTCTTGTTCGGGCATCATGCGGCACGAACAACAAAAGAACTTATAAAGCGGGAGGGCGCATCGCATAGTGAATCATGCCGCGTTACCTTAGAGTTCGAGCTGGACGGTGATGCGTATAAAGTAGTAAGGGAAATGGCAGGCAAGAATTTAGTGCCTAAAGCAAGTCTTGTTATCAATGGTAATCTGGTAACTAACAACGCTGACGAGGTCTCCGGAGTCATAGAGGATAGAATAGGTATGGATTACCAGTCCTTCTTCACTTCTGTTTTCGCACGACAGAAGGAATTGAACGCGCTATCAATAATGAAAGCAGCAGAGCGAAAAAAGCTCGTGCTTCGGATGCTCGGCATCGAGCGGATAGAAAGCAGTATAGAGGCAATACGAGAGGATAAGCGAGGTAAAGAGAAGCGGATAGAGGGTATAAAAACCGCAACTGTTGATAAAGACGGCGTAAAGAAGATAGAAATACTTAAGAGTAAGAACGAAGAGCTGGAGAAGCAGAAAGAGAAGCTCATACCGAGTATAAACGGGCTAGAAACCGATAAGGAAACTAAAGAGAAAGAGACCGCAGTTGCGAAAGAGGAACTGGAAAAGGCAACGAAGAAATACGAGCGATACATGGAATTGAGCAATACTATGGGCGCACGAAGAAGTGACCTAGAGAATACGAAGAAGCGTAAAGACGAGAAAGCGAAAGAGCTAACGGATTTGGAGACGAAGAAGAACCGGCTTGATGGTCTTCTGGATAAAGAGGTCCAGTATTTCCAATTTAGAGCGGAGAAGGAGGAGCTGGATGTGTTGCGTGAAAGATATCAACGGAAGCATGAGCTATTGAAACGTAAAGATAAAATCACGCAAGAGATAACGAGACGTGAAGGCGAGCTAAAAGTATTGACCACTAATTTATCAGGATTTGAGGGTGTAGACGCTGCCTTTGAAGCGCAGACGCAGCACAAAGACGAGCTGGATGCGCTTAGAGTGCGATTTCAGCAGAAGCTAGAATTAACGAGACAAAAAGAGAAGACAATGACGGAGATCGGGGTACGAGAGACAAGAACAAAGCGGCTGATAGAAGACCGGCAAGAATTTACGGGGCTAAAGGAGCGGTTGCAAACGACGAAACAGAAGCTAGAAGGGCTAAGGACGCAAAAGGAGAGTTTAATTTCTTCTATAGGGGCACTTAAATCGTCTGCGTTAGAACTCAAGAATGATGTAAAAGAGCGCATGACGAAACGGAAGAATATCGTGGCTTTGGGTCATGATGGCGAATGCCCGATGTGCGAGAGGCAATTGGGCTCGCATTACGAAGCGTTGCTAAATAAGCTTAATGATGAGATAGAAGCAAAGAAGGCGAATTATTACACACAGTATAACGAATACAAGAAAAATAAGGAGGAGCTCGGTTCTAAGACGCGAGAGGAAGATACACATAATAAGGTGGCGAATGAGCTGGATACACGGATGACTGAGATGCGTGCACTGGACGTAAAGCTAGAGCAGGAAGATAAGGAATTGAACTTATGGCGCGCGGAATTGGCGCGTATTTTAACAGCTTTGATGCCTTTTCAAGTTGTAGAATTTGACGAAAAGGTGTATAAAGCGGTTAGCACGAAGCTAAACGAGCTTGATAAGAAAGTTAGCGCGAAGAAGGAATTCGAGCTGAAGATAACACATGAAAAGCGTGAATTAGTGCGCTGGAACACTGAATCGAAGCAGATAAATGCCGATTTGGCGCCTGTTATGGCTGTGGAGTTCGATATTAACGTCTACAAGTCGGTTATCGCCACGTTAAAAGATCTTGAAGTGATATATCGAGAGATAATCGGGTTACGAGCAGAGGTAGAGCGAGCAAAAGAAGTAAAAGATAACTTGCAACTGCTTAGCGAGTTGGAACGCGAGATTGCAGCTGATATAAGAGCATTGAAGCGGCAGATGGATAATTTGGCGTTTGATAAAATGGCGTTTGTTGCGCTGAAGACGGGTTACGAACGCAAGAATAATGAACTGAACGAAATGAAGCTGAAGCTTATGGCGAAGAGGAATGAGTTCGAGAACGTGTGCAGGGAGATAGAGCATGTGCTGGCGGATATAGCAGAGCAGGAACGGTTACTGGCGGATAAAGCGAAGGAAGAGACAGAGCTAATGTATCTCAGCTTGCTTGAGCGGTTAATGAACGACTTCAAGGTGTATATGGTGGGTATGATTCGGCCGATGCTTTCTGATTACGCATCGGATATGCTGCGCCGGTTAACGGATGGTAAATACAGCAAGTTGGAGCTGGATGAGAACTACGATGTGTTCATCTATGATGAAGGGACGCCATATGCGATAAACCGGTTCTCAGGCGGAGAGGAGGACTTAGCGAATCTGTGTCTACGACTTGCGATTTCCGCTGTCGTCTCTGAACGAAGTGCGATTCAGACGAATTTCATTATCCTCGATGAGATTTTCGGGTCGCAGGACGCGCTCCGGAAGCGGAATATCATAACTGCACTGAATGAGCTATCGAAGAAGTTCCGGCAGATATTCCTTATTACGCATATCGAGGAGGTTAAAGATTATATGGAGTATGTGCTGAGGGTGACGGAAGATGAGGATGGGGTGAGTTGGGTGGGAGTGGGGGAATAATATTAAACCTAAGCCGAAATATGCATTTACTGTGGTGAAAATGTGCGAATATAAATTCCGTAATGGGGATATATGCCAGGAAGAGGCTCTACAAAATTCCAAGTATTGCACACTCCATATTGATCTACCGGAAGATAAAAAAAGTGAAGAATTTAAGAGAATAAAGGGGAGCCTCTGGAAGCAGACCTATCCCATCCCCATTAATAAATCAATTTACTATTTTTACCCCTTTTTCAGATAATTTTTGTTATAGTTATTTAAAACCGTTTTGTACTCATTTGCGATAGTATTTTCTAAATATAAGGAAATAGAAAGGCTTAAATAGGATAAGATCCTTTATTAACTCATGTATTTGAGTAGTAAAGTGCGAAAGGGGGATATTAGATGATCCTAGTATTTAAAAAGGTGGGATTTTATATTCAAACGCAAATTTTGGATTTTCTAGGGAAAGTCACACTTAGGCATACTAGAAAATCTCACCTCATAAGAGGTGGACCAAAGAAGAGGAAGAAGAACGTGCGGATGAAGAAGATATTGTCAGAGATAG
>WSZT01000055.1 GCA_013139985.1 Candidatus Methanophagales archaeon
GGGATGGCGGGAAAGGGGTGAAAAATATGGGTGTGCCGAGCAATTTGATTTTAGAGGTTGTTTAGGATTCAGATTTGTATTTGTATATCAATATAAAAAAACCACGAGATTTCACAAGATTAACACAAGAAATTGGGATTAATAAGGAATAAAGTAGCTAGGAGTATACTGAAACTATGTTAATATTACTCTTTTTCTCGTGTAAATCTGTGTACTCTCGTGGTCTGTTGACAAGAAGTTGCATCACAGATTGCCTAACCGGCTACCCTATCCATTCTGGGTAATCCTACCGTGGAATGCGCGGATGGCAACGCCCACGTAGTAAGCTCGCGGAACAACGTGGAAAATCTGAAAGTCCGGTTTAGATCAACTGCAGGGATAAAAAAAACACCATGAAAAGCGTAAAGCGAACCATTGTAAGAGTCGTCACTTATAATAAGCGAAAACGGACTGCTACGCTTAGACCAAAAGGTACGGAATCCGATTATAATGGCTATAGTGACGTTATAGTGGATGGACGAATGATTCTCGGCTTACAGATGGCTTCTAAAGTGTTTATAATTATCTGTGATCTAGAACTTGGTAAGCCCCTTAAGCTCCCGGAATATCCGGGTAGAGACCCCGTGAGGCCAAACGACGGCTTATGAGGTAGAGGATTCGGTAAAAAGCGAATGACATCTTGTAATGAGCGGTATAGGGGTTCAAAATTTGCCCTAACCCGAGAGGGTGCTGAGTTACCAAATTGGTGTTTCCTTGTATGCAAGGAGGCAGAATGTAAGTAGTTTAATTACGCCCTTAAAAGGCGAGAGACTTACAGACATTCTGCCCAAATTCAGGTGGACTGACATCGCCTGGAAAAAGGCTGAAACACATGTTAACCGGCTGCAAACCAGAATTACAAAAGCAGTTAAACCAAACTGCTGCCCGATACAGAAAGGCTTATGAAATGCTTGAGCGGTATGAAGGGAAACTTTCACTTCATGTACCATTCTGAGACGAGGAGGGGCGAGCAATCGCCCCCTTCTTAATCGGCGGTAGAATTTAAGGATATAGTGATTTCACTGGATTTTCCGATTGTGCCGTAAGTTTGGTACACGTGCCCTTCTAAAAGGGCAACATTCATGGGTACTAAATGGTTGCAGGGGTCAGTTTTTAATGCGGGGTTCAGAGTGAACCGCCAGAAAGTAATCGACCCGTGTTGCTTGTCTCGTGCATATATGGGGGTTTTGGTGAAAAACGAGAGGAGTAGCATGTGTAAGAAGTTATTTGTAGGGGTACAAAGAAGATAGGTGCGAATCTGAAGAACATGGGATATAAATAGTAAAAAACTTAGTAAATTTAATTAGAGTAGAGCTATTATGACAGAGGCTGAAATAAAGCCAAAGGGGCCACGTGCCAGGATCAGAGATGTAGTGAAGAAAGCGGAGCCACGAGTGGAACCAACCATTGCTGCAAAACAAGATCGAAGTATCCAAATTCAAAATATACTGCAGAACCTCAGAAAGAAAGAGAAAAGCAAAATAATAAAGTCTGCACTGTTGAAATATTATGAAGCAGAGGAACTGAAACCGTATCAGGCAGAGCTTATTAAATTACAACATCATGTAGAAAAAACTGGGAAAAAGCTAATCATTCTTTTCGATGGCAGGGATGCATCCGGGAAAGGAGGCACTATCCGGCGGGTTACCCGGTATATGAACGAAAAAAGGTATCGTGTGGTCGCCCTTGGCAAACCAAATGAAGATCAGGCAACTGAACTCCACATGAAGCGCTATATCGAACAGTTTCCTCATGCGGGGGAGATTGTACTGTTCGATCGAAGCTGGTATAATCGGGCAATGGTTGAACCGGTGATGGGGTTTTGTACCGGGCGTCAATATCAACAATTTATGGATAACGTGATCAGTTACGAAGAAAATTTCATCGCTGATGGAAAGACGACGCTTCTTAAATTGTATTTTTCAGTTTCTAAGGAGGAACAGGCAAGGCGATTTGAAAGGAGGAAAAACGACCCGCTACGACAGTGGAAACTCAGTGAAGTGGACTTACAGGCACAGGAATTATGGGCTGAATTTACTGAGAAAAAATTCAGATTGTTACAAAAGACACATACAAAAACGCTGCCATGGTACATCATCCGGTCGGATGATAAACATCTGGCTCGACTGGAAACGTTTAAAACAATCCTCAGTACAGTTAGATATATCGGCAGAAGTCGGAAGTTGGATTTTAACCGGGATCCGGAGATCGTGATCCCGGGAGATAAGGAAGTGAAGATAATGAAGAAGAGCTGGAGAAAATATGGTAAGTACGAGTGTTGATCGTATGGTTACATACCCAAGGGGGTAAAAGATGACAACAAAAAATGACAATGAAAAATCTGAAAAAAAAGTGAAATTAGCTGAACATACTGCCATCAAGAATATGGACAAGGTGCAGGAGAAGAACCGTGTTAGCATATGGGTAAAAAGGAGTACTCTTGAATATGAAGAGGAACTGCGCAATCTGCAGACCGAACTTATAAAGGTGCAAAACCATGTCAAGTCTTGCGGACTGCGCATTCTGGTATTGTTTGAAGGACGGGATGCTGCCGGGAAAGGGGGCACGATAAAGAGATTTACCGAACATATAAATCCACGGGGTGTGCGGGTTGTGGCACTCGAAATGCCGAGCGACAGGGAACAAACCCAATGGTATTTTCAGCGATACGTCCAGCATCTCCCATCAGCAGGAGAGATAGTATTGTTTGACCGCAGCTGGTATAACCGGGCAATGGTTGAACCTGTGATGGGATTCTGCACGGATGAGCAGAATAAACGCTTCTTAAAGGATGTTCCTCTCTTCGAACAATTGCTTGTAAAAGATGGAATTTTTTTATTCAAGTTTTATTTTTCAGTCTCTAAAGATGAACAGACAAGACGATTTGACGCAAGAAAGACCAATCCGCTGAAGCAATACAAGGTCTCCCGTGTTGATAAGATGGCACAGGAAATGTGGGATCAGTATACAATAAAAAAGTTCCAGATGCTTAGTGAAACAAACCGAACCATTGCCCCGTGGATAATTATTCGATCCAATAACAAGAGAAAAGCAAGACTCAACTGTATTAAATATATTCTATATAACCTGGATTACGAAGGCAAGGTTCATGAAAAAAAACTCGAGCCGGATCCGGAGATCGTGATTTCGGGCATTGATGAACTCAAACACATGGAAGATAATCTGTTGAAACCGATTGAACTGCCGGGATGAGGTGCGTTCTTGTTAATCTTGTGTGGATTTCCGCCTATAAAACCACGATTACACAAGAGTAACATCAACAGAACTCTTGTGGAAATCTGTGTAATCTCGTGGTCTTTTGACAAGAAGCTGCATCACAGATTGCCTAACCTGCTACCCTATCCATTCGGGGTAATCCTACCGCGGAATGCGCGGATGGCAACGCCCACGTAGTAAGCCTGCGGAACAACGTGGGAAATCTGAAAGTCCGGTTTAGATCAACTGCAAGGATAAAAAAAACACCATGAAGAGCGTAAAGCGAACCATTGTAAGTGTCGTCACTTATAATAAGCGAAAACGGACTGCTACGCTTAGACCAAAAGGTACGCAATCAGACTATAATGGCTATAGTGACGTTATAGTGGATGGACGAACGATTCTCAGCTTACAGATGGCTTCTAAAGTGTTTATAATTATCTGCGATGTAGAACTTGGTAAGCCCCATAAGCTCCCGGAATCTCCGGGTATAGACCCTGTGAGGGAAAACGACGGCTTATGGGGTAGAGGATTTGGTAAAAAGCGAATGACCTCTTGTAATGAAAGGTATAGGGGTTCAAAATTTACCCTGACTCGAAAAGGTGCTGACTTACCAGCCGGTGTTTCATTGTATGCAAGGAGGCAAACCTGTGAATTATGAAATGCTTGAGCGGTATGAAGGGAAACTTTCACTTCATGTACCGTTCTGAGACGAGGAGGGGCGAGCAATCGCCCCATCCTTAGTCTGCTTAAAAACCCTTGGAAAATGTTAGTACCGTTCTGGCAAATTATTATTTGTGAGTCCCCCAATGGGGCAACGCAAAAGTCGTCCGGCAAACATGTGCAATTCCGACAACATAATGCATAACTATTTAGGTTATTGTGCAGTAAATGCAATTTATGAGACAAATAATAAAAAGACAGAATCTTCTAATGATGTTTCATATACAAAATTGAAGAACACGTTGAAGTTTCGGAGTGTTCACACTGTCCAGAATTATGTGCGATCCATTGAAGAAACGTATCTTGTTTTATATTGATGACCCGAAGACAAAGGCGCGGGAATTGAACTCGCTTGTCAAGGCGGCTGGTGAGCGGGATTGCAGTGACCTTCTTGTGATTACCCGGGACTGGGAAGGCGAGGAGGAGTTCAAGGGCTGCGGCATCCATTTTGTGCCGCTGTGGCAGTGGTTGCAGGGGTGAGAATTTGTTTTTTATAGCAATTCTTATCTGCATAACTATGTATTGTTTATTCGAGCAGTCGGTAAAAAGGAAAAATAGAAGGGGGTAAACATAGTACGACAGATGGAACGTATAAAATCAATCAAAGACATCCCGCCTGAAGAGAATATGCTCCCAGGCACGCCAGCTTGTGCGGGTTGTGGTGGTCTTTTGGCATTGAGGCACTGTCTGAAGGCACTGGGGAGAAGGATCGTTATCGTAAATGCTGCAGGTTGCTTTACCCTCCTTACCATCTATCCCTATACCCCATTTAAGAATTCTTGGCTTTATACCGCAATGGCATGTGCACCTGCCGGGGCGCAAGGGATACGGGATGCGCTGGACATTTTAATAAAAAAGGGTAGGCTCGACCCGGAAGAGGATTTGAAGGTGGTTGTATTGACCGGTGATGGGGCTGCTTACGATATGGGTCTTTCTTCTACTTCGGGAGCTATCAATCGCAACCTTGACTTCTATTATATCTGTTATGATAATGAGGCATATGGGAATACCGGCGTCCAGTGGTCAGGAGCAACACCATATGCATCAAAGACGGGCACAACCCCTCCTGGGAGGATAAGCCCAATAGGATCGGAGCTTGCAAAGAAAGATCTCTTTGCGATTTGGAAAAGTCACAAGCCGCCCTATCTTGCTACCATCTCGCCAGCCCACCCGGTTGATTTGATTAACAAATTTAAAAAGGCAGAACAGTACACGGGACCTAAACTATTTATAGCTCTTTCACCCTGCCCTCCTGGTTGGGGAATAGACCCGTCATACACGGTAAAACTCGCAAAACTAGCGGTTGATACTGGCATCTGGGCACTAAAAGAGGCTGTTTTTGGTGTTGTTACTCATACGGTTGTCCCCAAAAGATTTAAGCAAGTGGAAGAATATCTACAAGTACAGGGGCGGTTCGCCCATCTCTTTAAACCTGTTAGGCAGGAGGCGGCACTGAATAAGATACAGGAGGGAGTAAATGAGTACTGGAACAGACATAAGCTTCTTCTTTAACCCGAAAACAATCGCCGTTGTTGGTGCTTCACCAACCCCCGGAAAAGCTTCTCATATTATCTTGGAAAGCCTTAAGCGAATCGGTTTTAGAGGGACTACCTATCTAGTAAATCCTAAATATCCATCTATTGATGGTCGCAAGTGCTATCGCACAATGACCGAGATAAAGGACAATATTGATGTGGCTATTCTTGCATTACCTGCCTCTAAAGTGTTGGAAGTGCTGAAGCCAGTCGAAAATGTCAAGGGTGCAATCATTATCAGTGCGGGTTTCAAGGAGGTCGGAGATTCCGGGCGGCGGTTGGAAGAAGCGCTAAAAGAGATTGTTGCGCGGAAAGGGATAAGGATCATCGGTCCAAACTGTTTGGGTATATATGATACTGTGTCCAGGATGGATACTTTTTTTATACCTGTGGAACGGGTGAAGCGGCTCAAAACAGGCAGGATTTCTATAGTCACTCAGAGCGGTTCTTTTGCTGAAATGATCGTGGATGAGATGGCGTCAGAAGGTATTGGTGTCGCAAGGATTGTGAGTTATGGGAATAGAGTCGATGTTGGTGAGACCGAGTGCCTCAATTTCCTGGTTGATGATGATGCAACGAAGGTTGTTGTCTTATACATGGAATCGGTAGACGACGGAAGGCGGTTTGTAGAGGTGGCATCGCGATGCACAAAGAAAAAGCCCGTTGTTGCTCTTAAGGTTGGTAAAAGGGAGGCGGGAGTACATGCTGCCAGATCACATACGGGTGCAATATCTGGTAGGTATGAGCTATATAAAGCGGCATTTAAAAAGGCCGGGATAATTGAGGTGGACGGCTATGAGGGGTTAAAGGATGCCTGTAAGGTTTTGAACTCCTATGACCTGGTCGCAGGCAAAAAGGTTTTGATTATAACGGATGGTGGTGGTGTCGCTGTAACTATGGCAGATGCATGTGAAGATTTGGGACTTGACGTGAAGGAACTTACAGAGGAAACGAGAAAACGCTTGAGCGCCAAACTGCCCGGTTACGCTGCTACTGGTAATCCCATAGACCTGACCAGTAGTGTTACCGATGAGGATTATGCTATTGCCCTTGAAGAGGGTTTGAGGGACGAATACGATATTGTCATTGTAATTGTTCTATGGGGTCCACCGGAAATCACGGAACGACTGGTAGATAAGCTGAAAGAGCTCAGAGACATATACAATAAACCGATACTCATATGTAGTCCGGGTGGCAAGTTTACAAGGCGAATGGCAAAGCATTTCGAGGAGAAAAAAGGTTTGCCTGTATTTTTTACACCCGAAAGCGCAGCTAGGGCTGCTGCGGTCTTAGCTGGCGGTAAGAGGTAAGTGCAGACAATGAAAAATGTAAAATGTCAATACTAGGATTGATTTTATTTTGTTCTCTCAAAGTATCCTTTAAATTATATTTATATTGAATAATCCTATTCTCTATCTAACCAAACAAAAAGGTGTAGAAGCAATGACCGAAGCAACAAAGAAACATCAATACACGCTGATCATTCTGAAGCCAGACGCATTGGTGAAATACTTGACCGGGAACATCCTCACCCACCTTTTAGAAGCACGTCTGAGGATCGTTGGCGCAAAAGTTGTCAAAGTATCGCGGGAACTTGCGGAGCTGCATTATGAGCATTTAAAAGACGAACCGTTTTTTGATGACCTCTATGAGTACTTTTCCGGTAAAGCCTATGGCCCTGACTATGAACGCGTACTTGTGTTTGTGTCCGAAGGGGTGGACGCGATCTCAAAAGTGCGAAGGATAGCAGGTGCAACGAATCCGCTCGAAGCAGACCCGATAACCATCCGCGGAGCATACGGTAGGATTAGCAAAAAGGGCATCATGGAGAATGTCATCCATTGCTCGGACTCCGAAGAATCCGCAAAAAGAGAGATCCATCTTTGGTTCGATCCGGACGAGATTATTGAAGAAATCTACCCTACCAAAACGGTCATTAAGAACAATTACGAAGTGACTGAATGGGCATAGTGCGTTCATGTGTCAATGCGTGAGTTCATTGATGTGCTTATCATCATAAACTCAACTTCGTCTTGGATTGCATTTCTCGTAAAAATCTACGTAATCGTGAGGTTATAAAAGAGCTAAAACGAATTTGCGATTTTTTCGCTATCCACCAACTCTTTCACTTTATGCGCTATATCCGCAGCATTCATAACGGATGTGCCAACAAGTAAGGCGTCAGCACCAGCGTCGAACATCCGCGTTGCATCTTCCGTATTATTTATTCCACTCAGAGCAACTAAAGGTACATCGTCCGGTATCTTCGGTTTGACTTCCGGTGCAATCGCTTCAAAAGTCTCCAGGGTCACTTCAAACGTATCTAAGTCGCGATTGTTTATGCCTATTAACGATGATGATGAAATGTCCGTTAGGTCGGCATCAAGAATCTTGTCTTTTGATTCGCGATCTATCTCGATAAGTGATTCTATACCCAGTGAGGATGCTTTCTTTGCCAGCTCCTCCAATTTTTCCACAGTTAAGAATCTCGCTATTAGCAATATCACATTTGCACCGCAAGCATACGATTCGTAGACCTGAAACGCATCGAAGATGAAGTCCTTTCTCAATATCGGCAGGTCAACATAAACTTTTACGGCTCTTAAATCGTCTAAACTACCGGAAAACGCTTCGTCCGTCAGAACGGATAGCGCACATGCACCGCCTTCTTTCATTTGGCTCGCTGCTTCTTCTGCGTCTATTACTACTTCGTTCCCTCCGGCTTTTAAGCCTCTTCGCTTTACTTCTGTAATGACCGGTCGTTTCCCTGATGCTTTAGCCGCTAATATTGCGTCTTTTATGCTTCTTCGTTCTTTTAGCTTCTCGATAGTTGCCTGCTTTCTCTTTAGTATTTCTTCTACCATTTTATCGTGAAATTTTGTGCTGTATTTTAAGTAAGCGTGTGATGATTTATATTTCACTGCGCAAACCGAATAAAAGCCTCTAACTTCTCTGCCGCCTTCCCATCGTCCAATACTCCCTTCGCAATTCCAAAACCTTCTTTTATGCTAGTTGCTTCGTCAGCGGCGAAGATAGCCGCAGCGGCATTCAACAAAACAACGTCCCGCTTCGCTCCCTCTTCCTTGCAACTCAATATATCACGCAATATCTTCGCACTCGCTTTCCTATCTCCACCTGCAATTTCATCAGGCGATGCCGGTTGCAGCCCAAAATCCTCTGGTTCTATGTAATACGATTCTATATTGCCATTTTCCAGGTGCGACACCTTCGTCTTCCCGGAGATAGAAACCTCATCCACGCCCGGCTCACCATGCACCACTAACGCCTTCTTCAGCCCCAATATACGAAGCACTTTCGCTATCTTCTCGGTTACCGCAGCATCGTAAACGCCAATGAGTTGATGCGTTGCATTTGCAGGATTCGTTAACGGACCCAGAATATTGAACACCGTCCTCATACCCAGCTTCTGCCGCACTTCCATCACATTCTTCATCGCCTTATGGTGCAGGGGCGCGAACATGAACCCAATCCCTATTTTCTCAATGCTTTCCTCTATCTTGCGAGGCGGCAAAGCCAGATTCGCACCTAATTCCTCTATTACGTCCGCACTACCACATTTTGACGTTACAGAGCGGTTACCATGTTTCGCTACGGGCACTACGCAAGCAGTGATGAACGCAGCAGTAGTAGAGATATTGAACGTTTTTATCGCATCGCCGCCAGTCCCGCAAACGTCCACGCTCTTCTCCACTTTCGGTTTTATTTTTAGTGCCATGTCGCGCATGACGCGTGCAAAAGCCGCTATTTCGTCTTCTGTTTCGCCTTTCGTCCGTAAAGAAGCTAAGAACGCAGCGGTTTGTAGTTTCTCCGCGTCTCCGCTCATTATTGTTCGCATTGCAGCTTCTGCTTCTTCTGCGTTTAGGTTCTTCCTATCTACAACTTTGCCGAGATATTTTTCGAGCATTTTTTATTTTCTGTTATGACTTTCATAATATATATCCTTCTTTATAAGAGATGAAAGCATTAGTACTCGAACCTTTTTCCGGTGCCTCCGGCGACATGATCCTTGGCAGTCTACTGGATTTAGGCGTTGATGTATCGAAGATAAGCGATGCAATTTCTGCCTTTGACCTTGAGCTGGAGCTAAAAGAAGTGAGAAAGTGCGGTATAGCAGCAAAAAAAGTGGAGTTCGCAAGTAAGCGAAAAGATACTGAAAGCGGCCGACATGAGAAGTCATACAAGGATATTGTGCACTTGATAGAAGACAGTGGATTGAACAAGGAGATAATACAGAACTCGTTAAGCGTATTTGAGAAGATAGCAGATGCCGAAGCAAAAGTGCATGGTAAGCCGAAAGCTAGTTTGTCTTTTCACGAACTCGGTGATCTTGATACAATCGGCGACGTGGTGGGGTGCACAACAGCTCTTTTGGATATTCGGCCTGACACGATCATAAGCACACCCATTTCGGTTGGTGGCGGCTTCGTGGAGACTGCGCATGGACTTCTACCGGTACCGGCACCCGCAACACTTGAAATATTGAAACAGTCCGCTTTGCTATACCACGGCGGTCCTTCTGAATTTGAACTGCTCACGCCAACAGGGGCAGCGATATTAGCTCATTTTGTTCATCGCTCTGAACCCTTTTCTCCTCCAATGCGTATAGAAGAAACAGGATACGGTGCCGGGTCGAGGGACTTGCCTGTGCCTAACGTCTTAAGAGCGAGCATAGGCGAAATCGCGAACTCCATGCCATTATTAAGCACAGATGATGTGGACGTACTGGAGACCAATGTAGACAATGTCACCGGCGAGGTGCTGGGCAATCTAATAGAGGTTCTTATGGCGGAGGGTGCAAAGGACGTTGCCATCACACCTGCACAGATGAAGAAGAACAGAAGCGGGCACAGTATCAAGGTGATTGCAGCACCGCAAGACGTCCCACAAATAGCCTATCGAATAATGGCCGAGACCGGATCCCTGGGCGTTAGGGTTATGCAGGTAAAACACCGGTTCATTGCTGATAGAGAAGAGAAGAAGGTGAAGGTGAGAATAAAAGGTGTGGAAAAAGAAGTGGGTGTGAAAATAGGCAGGGATGCAAAAGGGGATATATTAAACATAGCTGCGGAATTTGAAGATGCGAAAAGGGTTGCGAACGAGCTGAAAATACCGCTAAAAGAAGTTATTAAGATCGTGGAAGGAACATATTACTATAAATAATGCTTTTCTTTTTAGTGTAAAACGGAAAGTTTGCGGGGGTTGCCAAGAGGACAAAGGCGCAGCGTTGAGGTCGCTGTCCCGTAGGGGTTCGAGGGTTCAAATCCCTCCCTCCGCATTAAAGAGTTTTATCATAAACAAAACAAAGTATAACTGTTAAGTGCTTTTATCATTACATAGGTATATTATTTTTAATGGTGAGGTAGAGAAGATGAAACAAGTTGGTGGAGGGGTAGTCTCGGAAGGCGAGAAAATAACTGTAAGGGAGAATGATGCTGAATTAGAAAAGATCCTGGAAAAATCAAAGACCGTTATAAAGGTGATTGGATGCGGTGGAAGTGGGACAAATACAATAGAGCGGATGACAGTGGACGGTATTTTTGGCGCTGATTTATTCGCACTGAACACAGATGCGCAACATTTGTTGTTTTCAAAAGTGGATAATAAGCTATTGATAGGTAAGAAGACAACGAGGGGGCTAGGTGCAGGAAGTATCCCGAAATTAGGCGAAGAAGCAGCGAAGGAGAATGATTCTGATATAAGGGCTATGGTTGAGGATGCGGACATGGTATTTGTAACCTGTGGATTAGGCGGAGGCACAGGAACAGGGTCAGCGCCAGTAGTTGCACAAGCAGTGCAAGAAGCAGGCGCTCTTACTATCGGTGTGGTAACCGTCCCTTTTAAGGCCGAAGGGGATGTACGGATGGAAAATACAGATGTAGGACTGGAAAAACTGCGTGAGAATACTGACACTTTGATTGTTATACCAAATGACCGGTTATTGGAGGTAGTCCCGAGATTGCCATTAAATGATGCTTTTAGAGTTGCCGATGAAGTCCTTATGCGTGCGGTTAAGGGGATAACAGAACTGATAACAAAACCAGGTCTTATAAATCTGGACTTCGCAGATGTGAGAACGGTGATGAAAGATGGTGGAATGGCAATGATTGGATTTGGGGAATCCGACGGACAGAATAAAGCAATAGAATCAGTGAGAAAGGCGTTAAGCTCGCCCTTGCTCGATGTTGACGTCTCCGATGCCAAATCGGCACTGGTAAACGTAACAGGTGGTGAAGACATGACCGTAGAGGAAGCGGAAAGCGCCCTTCAGGAAGTGTCTAAAATGATGAGCCCTGATGCAAGAATCATCTGGGGTGTTCAGGTAAGTCCCGAGCTGAAGAATGTGCTAAGAACTCTGCTCATTGTGACCGGTGTGAAGTCCGAGCAGATATATGCGAGGCGGGATACAAAGAAAGAGCGATATGGCATTGAAATCGTGCATTAATTAATAAGAGGTGACAACAATGGAACTGAAGTTCGGAGATCTGATGTTGAAGAAGTTACAGGTGTACATAAGAATACTGAAGTTGGCAAAACGGCCAACAAGAGACGAATTCTCCAAGATTTCTAAAATCGCTGGTGCCGCGATGGCTCTGGTTGGACTCATCGGTTTTTTTATCTATCTCCTGATGACAGTATTACCTGAGGCTTTGTAGTATGGTTAATGTATACGCGGTAAAAACAACGGTAAATCAAGAGCTAGCAGTTGCGACTATGGTTGAGGGTGCATTAGGCGAAGAAGGTGTGAAGGATCATGGAATTAGGGCGATAATGGTACCCGAAGAGCTAAAGGGGTATCTGCTCGTAGAAGCCTCTTTTCCTGAAGCGCTAGAACAAATAATTCAGAGTATTCCACATGCAAGGGGATTGGTCAAAGGAGTGATGGGCTTGGAAGAAGTTGAGCATTTCCTTACGCCAAAACCATCTGTAACGGGGATATTGGAAGGTAGTATAATAGAAATTGTCTCGGGACCATTTAAAGGCGAACGAGCAAGAGTGAAAAAAGTAGACGAGGCACATGAAGAAATCACCATCGAATTATTTGAAGCTATGGTTCCGATACCTGTCACGGTCAGAGGGGATAGTGTGAGAGTATTGAGCAAAGAGGAGAATGAAGCGGAATAAAACATTATGGTCAAAGAGAAGGAATTAAAGTCCGCGATAGTACAGGATTATGAAACTGGGGAGGTCCTTATGCTTGCACACATGGATGATGAAGCGCTGAGGCTAACCCTAGAGACCAAAAAGGCACATTACTGGAGCAGGAGTAGAGGTAAATTATGGCTGAAGGGAGAGATTTCAGGTAATGAGCAGATAGTAAAGGACATCTTTATAGACTGTGATGAAGATGCAGTGCTACTGAAGGTGAAGCAGATAGGGGGGGCATGTCATATGGGATACCGATCATGCTTTTACCGCAAGATAAACGGCGAAATAGTGGGTAAGAAAGTGTTCGACCCCGAAGAGAAATATGGTAAAAATTGATTTCCTAAGTGTTATAGTGATACATTTATATATACTCTAGACCTATAGTGCAAAGTGGTGATGCAAAAAAATGCCAGACGACAACGTGATATATATCGGAAATAAGTCTGTGATGAGTTATGTCTTAGCTGTGGTGACGCAGTTTAACAACGGCTTTGACGAAGTAGTGATAAAGGCGAGAGGTAGAGCAATTTCTAGGGCTGTAGACACCGCAGAAGTGGTAAAGAACAAGTTCATGCCAGGGGTGGAAGTGAAGGACCTAAAAATAGGGACGGAGCAAATACAAGGGGAAGGCGGAGACAAAGCGAATGTCTCTTCGATGGAAATAACAATGAATACGAAGGCATAACGGGAGATAGAAGTAGATCTAAGAAAGTTTACTCCTAAATTTCTATCATTTCCCACATTTTTTATTTTTTATAGAGATACTTATACCATCATATTAGAAATGTTCACGAAAAAGCACATCATTTCGACACGTGATTTCTCGAAGGCTGAACTAGATTTTATATTAAATCGTGCAGAGGAGTTAGAGTCATATGCCATACGGGGAGCGGGACAAGAAAGCGAGTTACTAAAAGGTAAAATACTCGCCAATCTCTTCTATGAGCCAAGTACTCGAACACGGCTATCATTTGAAGTGGCGATGAAGCGATTAGGTGGTGAAGTGGTAAATTTATCCTCGCCCGAAGCGAGTTCCGCAGCGAAAGGTGAAAATTTAGTAGATACTATAAGGGTAGTCTCAGGATATTGTGACATAATCGCGCTCCGACATCCGAAGGAAGGCGCATCGAGAATGGCTGCTTCTTTCTCTTCTGTGCCGATAATAAATGCCGGTGATGGTGCAGGGCAGCATCCTACGCAGACTTTGCTCGATTTATACACCATAAGGAAGGAGAATTTACTTGATGAGCTCAAGATTGCCCTGATTGGGGACCTGAAATACAGTAGAACGGTGCATTCTCTGGCTTATGCCCTATCATTATATGGTGCGAAGCTATTTTTTGTGTCGCCTGATGCTTTGAGGATGCCCGATGAGATAAAAATGGACTTAGAAAGTGCAGGGGCCGAAATCTTCGAATCCACTAAAATAACGGACTTTATAAATGAAGTAAACGTGTTATATGTAACGAGGATACAAAGAGAGCGGTTTCCTGACCCTGCGGAGTATAACAAAGTGGCGGGCACCTACCGGATAACTACGGAGCTTATAGCGGAGAATGAAGATGTGGTAATTATGCATCCACTCCCCAAATTGGACGAAATAAATGCGGATGTGGACCAGACAAAAAATGCGAGATATTTCCGACAGGCTTTTTACGGCACGCCTGTAAGGATGGCCGTCCTTTCTTTATTATTGAGAAGTTAAAATAGAAAGTGGAGGCAAGAAAGGGGGATGAAGAGAAGAATTGAGATGGAAGCAGAGATAGAAGAGATTGTGGATGCAGTAAGGAAACATCACGAACTGTATAAAAATGCATTGCCTATGATCGCAAGTGAGAATATCACGAGTAATAAGGTAAGGATGCTACTCGCTTCTGATTTGTCGCACAGGTATGCAGAAGGGGAAGTAGGAAACAGGTTTTACCAGGGCTGTAAATACATAGATGTGATAGAGACGAAGGCAATAGAGTTTGCAAAAGAACTCTTTGTGGCGGAACATGCAAATGTAAAGCCTATTTCGGGTGTAACTGCGAATATGGCCGCTCTTTTTGCTCTTACTTCTCCGGGCGAAAAATTAATGGCTTTATCCGTGCCTAATGGCGGGCATATAAGTCATTCGAAAGTTTCTATTCCCTCGATGCGGAATTTGACATTGGAAACGTTCCCATATGACGCGCGGGAAATGAATATAGATGTAGATGAGATGGTGAAGGCAATAAGGCTAAATAAGCCTTCGCTATTACTCTTTGGAGGTAGTCTATTCCTCTTTCCGCACCCTATTTCTGAGGCGAGGGAAGCAGCGGATGAAGTGGGTGCGAATATAGTGTATGATGGATCGCATGTATTAGGGCTTATTGCGGGAAAGAAATTTCAGGATCCCTTGCGTGAAGGGGCAGATGTTGTGGCAAGCAGCACACATAAAACCTTTCCGGGCCCTCAGGGTGCGCTGTTATTATGTAAAGAGAGCTTAAAAGAGAGAATAGATAGTGCTGTTTTCCCTGGAACTGTGAGCAATCATCACCTGCATCATGTTGCGGGGTTGGCAGTTTCATTAGCGGAAATGCTGTATTTTGGTGAGGCCTATGCAACACAGATAATTTCAAATGCGAAAGTATTAGCACAGAGCCTATATGAAAAAGGGTTTGATGTTTTATGCGAGCATAAAGGGTTTACCGAGTCGCATCAAATTGCCATAAACACTCTCAGCCATGGCGGTGGGGCTGCGGTTGCGGAAAAATTGGAAAAGGCGAATATAATAATAAATAAAAACATGCTGCCTTCTGATAAAGACCCCGAAAAGCCGGCCGGGATCAGAATTGGTGTGCAAGAACTTACGCGGATAGGGATGAAGGGATCGGAGATGAGAGAAATAGCTGCTCTTATAGCGCGGGTAGTAATAGGTGGAGAAGACGAAAATAGGATAAAGGATGAAGTTCTAGCGCTAAGGGTGGGTTTTCAGCAAATCCACTATTGCTCAGATGATGGAGATGCATACGCATTTCCAACAATATAACTATGAAAGCTTTTATATACGATAGTGTAATAGATATAAAACGAGAATGCTAGAGGAGTTGGAAGAGCGGAGAGCGGAAATAACGAAAAAGGCGGATGAGTATAAAGCGAGAAGGACCGAGTTAAACTCTAAAGCTAGCAAATGGGCTGAGTTAAGGGACGAGTTGAACGGGCGGATAAAAAGCGCGGTCGAGAAGGCAAAGGGGTTCAAGAAGCAACGAGAGGAATACGAGAAGCTGATAGGGGACGGAAAGGCGAAACGTAGCGAGTTGAATAAAAAAGCGTCCCAGCACTATTCTACTGTAGAGCAGATGCGGAAGAAAAATGATATGCAGAGCATACAAGCTTTTGAACTGCTTAGGCAGAGAATAGACAAATTAGAATTAAGGCAGCAGGTAGAGGTGCTTACCAAGGAAAAAGAGCGGAAGTTAGTGGCGAAGATAACCGAGTTGAAACGGGAATTTGATGGGATGGAGAAGGAACTGGAGAAGGACCAGAAATTGAAGGAATTACTGAAAAAGGCGCAAAAGTACCGAAAGGAGTCCGATGAATATCACGAAGATGTAATGAAAAACGTGAAATACTCCCATGAATGTCGTGATAAGATGGTGAGATGCTTTAAAGAGGCAGATAGAGTAAGGGCAAAAGCAGATGAAGCGCACCAGCGCTTTTTGGAGTCACAAGAGGGGGCAGATGGAGCGCACAGGCTTTATATCCGGTATCTCCGTGACGTAAAAGACTTTGACCGCGTAATAACAGGTCTGAAGCGGAAAGTAAGTGAAGATTGGGTATTCCGGGGGCGAATAGAAGCGAAGAAGAAGGCTAAAGATATTTATGAGCGGTTCAGAGACGGTGAAAAGCTAAGTACAGAAGATTTGATGCAGTTGCAAAAATCTGAGATGATGTTCAAATAAAACCTTTTTTGCTTCGCAAAAAGCTTTACAAAGCATAAAAATCTTCCCTCCGGTGAAAGGTTGCTGGGAAAAGTTTTGTTTGAGGTGGTCGAAATCATTGATATACACTGTCATCTTACATTCAAGGAATACGACGCCGATAGGGCGCAGGTAATAGCGGATGCGGAGAAAGTGTTAAGATGTGTAGTGATAAGTGGAGTAGAGCCAGAAGATTCAACGCATGCGATAGCACTTGCGGCAATGCACGAACACTTCATTTTTGTCACTCTCGGGCTTCATCCAATACACGTATCTGAGTATACGGACCAGGATATAGAGCGGTACGTGGAATTTATAAGCGAGAACAAGCGAAAAATAGTGGGTATTGGTGAGATCGGGCTTGATTACCACTGGATAAGAGACCCGAAGAAGATAAAGAGGACGAAAGAGATATTTGTGGAGTTTCTCGAGCTTGCAAAGGAACTTGATTTACCGGTTGTGCTTCACTTGCGTGGTACGGGTAGCGAGGCAATAGAAGAAGGTTTGAAGATTGTTTCGGATGAAGACATAAAGAAAGCGGTTTTTCATTGTTTCACTGGTAAACCGCTACTTGCAGAGCAGATATGCAAAGAAGGCTATTACGTATCGCTGCCAGCGATAATAGCGAGAAGTAAGAGCATGAGGAAAGTGGCGAAGAGAATACCCCTTTCGCTTTTACTCACCGAGACAGATGCACCTTATCTTTCGCCTGTTGAGGAAGAGAGAAATGTACCACAGAATGTGGAAGTGGTGTATGAGGAGATATCAAGGCAGAGAAAGAGCGATGTCGAGACGGTGGAAGAGGCGATCGAGAACAATTTTGCGCGGTTGTTTGGAGTTGCGCTGAGGTGAACTATAAGATCACATAGACGTCCCAGCCGGGAGTCGAACCCGGATTTTGGGCTCCGCAAGCCCAAAGGATATCCATTACCACACTGGGACAAAAGAATTAGCCGTCAATAACATTCACACATGCTTCTCGCTTTCTTGGGCCGTCACATTCAATGAATAGGATACTTTGCCATGTTCCCAGAGCTAAATCACCGCCCTCTATTGGTATTGCCACACTCGAGCCAAGCACAACAGACCTGAGATGTGAATGTGCATTGTTATCAATTCTATCATGCGCGTATCCTCCTCCTTTAGGGATTAACTCGTTCAGGAACGTTAAAATGTCACTTTTCAGGCCTGACTCGTTCTCATTTATTGTAATTCCCGTAGTCGTATGTCTTGTAAATATCATACATATTCCGGAATCAACACCTTTTTCTTTAACTATCCCCTTTACTTCCCCTGTAATGTCCATGACTTCGCTATTCCCCTTCGTCTGTATTTGGATTCTTTCCATGCCATTTAAGATAATGAGATATTAACATAAATGGTAAAAAAAAATTGCAACTGCTGTTCATACATTCGGATTATATAGAATACGAAGCGAAGGCAAAGACGAGGGCTGCCGAAGAGCTAGAAGAATCGAGTAAGAAAGAGCGGATAGAAGAAGCATTAGTCGCTTTCATTGCGGTGGAACGAGAGGATGAGCAGAATGTAAACTATGTCATAGAGAAAGCATCCGAAGAAACTATTTCTATTTTCAACAAGGTCAATGCGGAAAGAATAGTTTTATATCCCTATGCACACTTAAGCTCTGAACTAGCTTCACCTGATAGGAGTATAGAAATATTGCGAGGGCTAGAAGCTGATTTGGTTTCACGGGGTGTAGAAGTAAAGAGAGCACCATTTGGTTGGTATAAATCGTTCACAGTGCGATGTAAAGGGCACCCGTTATCCGAGTTATCACGGAAAATAAAGGTTCATGAAGGCGTGGAGGAAGAGAAGTCAAAGGCGTTAGAAGCGGAAGAAAAAGCGGAATCTCATTTCTTCTTTATGGATGTGGATGGGAACTTGACGTCTGATTTTGAATTTGAAGAAGTGTCGAATTTGAAGAAATTCTTCGTCTATGAAAGCGAGAAGAGAAGAGAAGTGGACAAGATACCACCGCATGTGGAACTCATGAAGCGGTTAGAAATTGCAGATTACGAACCCGCTTCGGACCCCGGGAATATGCGGTTTTATCCTAAGGGGAAGTTAATAAAGGGACTATTAGAAGATTATGTCAGGAAGTCAGTGTCAGAATACGGCGCTGTTGAAGTAGAGACGCCGATAATGTATAGTACGAGGCATCCAGCGCTGAAAGATTACCTCGAGCGGTTTCCTGCAAGGCAATATTCGATGGTTGGGAAAGGCGGCAAACCGGACTTATTCTTACGCTTTTCCGCTTGTTTCGGCCAGTTCCTCATGTGTAAAGATATGAGCATATCGTATAAGAATCTACCGTTGAAGATTTTTGAACTCGCACCTTCCTTTAGAAAGGAAAAGCGGGGAGAGCTTGTTGGCCTTCGGCGCTTGAGAAAATTCACGATGCCCGACATGCATACATTATGCAGAGACATGAATGAGGCATTGGATGAGTTTAAGAAACAGTACGAGTTCTGTATCCGAGTTCTTGAGGGTATAGGATTCTCAACGAGCGATTATGAAGTTGCAATAAGATTCACAAAGGAGTTCTACAATACGAATAAGGGTTTTATAGAAGATTTAGTCCAAATAGCGGGAAAGCCAGTACTGATAGAGTGCTGGGACCAGCGCTTTTTCTATTTCGTGCTCAAATTCGAGTTTAACTTTGTGGATGCATTAGGAAAAGCATCGGCTCTGTCCACCGTCCAGATAGACGTGGAGAATGCAGAACGGTATGATATAACGTATATAGATACAAATGGCGAGAAAAAGAGACCTATCATACTCCACTGTTCTCCAAGCGGAGCAATTGAGCGATGTATATATGCGTTATTAGAGAAGGCATATTTGGATAAAGAAGGCGGAGTTCTGCCTATGCTGCCTCTTTGGCTCTCGCCTACACAATTGAGAATACTTCCTGTAGCAGAAAGGCACCTGGAATACATAGATAGTATTCTGCCAGTACTGAACGGGATAAGGGTGGATGTGGACGACCGGGAAGAGACAGTGTCGAAGAAGATAAGGGATGCGGGTCGTGAATGGATACCCTATGTTGCGGTGGTAGGTGATAAGGAAGTGGAGAATAAGACGTTGAGTGTTACGATAAGGGAAGAATCGAGCAAAAAAAAGAAAAAGGTGGCGGAAATGAGCGTTTCTGCGCTTAGAAAGCGGATTGAAGAGGGTTTAAAGGCTAAAAAAAACATTGAATCTACACTTTCTTACGGGCTGTCGGAGCGAGTGAAATTTGCGGGTGGGTGAAGAAGGTTAAATGTGACTTCACCCAGACCTACATCGAAACTCATATATTCATCCTTCTCTATTTCAATGCAACTGCTAATATTACTCCACTATAGGTCAAACCAACGTCCTCAGACCTAGTTGACATATTTGACACCTTTGGAATCAAAAAAGGAAGTGATTTTAATAAACTTTTTTGTTGCCAGAGCGATTTTCGCATCGGCATTCACTCATTATGACTCATTTCCTATACCAGAAGAGGCATACTGCGATTATTATACCGATTATAGCGAACAAAAATTCGGAGCCTGGTATTAATGGTGTTGGTGAAACTGCCAGAGATGGCGTAGGTGATGGTTCAGGCGTTGATGATGGTATCGTCAGAATAGGTGTAACTGTAGGGGTGACTGTTGGTATGGGGGTGGCAGTCGGTGTTAAATGAGGAACCGCAATCTCATTTTCTTTTTTGGGTGATGGTGTAGGGGAAGGTTCATAATATGATCCACCTCTTTTAACCTCTTTTTTTTCACTCACCGCATCCAAGCCACATGCATGCGCTGATTCGGTCTTTACCTGGAACGTGTAATCGCCTATCTTCCATCCGGTGGTTTTGAGACCGTCAGTGCCATATTTCTTCAATTCTGACACTGATATGTCTGTAAATTGTTGGTTGTTCAGCATATCATATTTTATTTGGCCATCTGGACCCTTTATGATGAGATCAACTATGTCCTCATCGAACAGGTTTATTCCCGCGGTATCCACTCTAAGCTCTGTTCCCACAGCGATAAACGATACCGCTGTTGTGCCTACTTTAAGCTCTAATGGTATATTCACAGTCTCGAGAGAAAGCTGAGCATCTGCATTCTTTGCCGTTGAGTTATAGTTCACATAATACGCGCCGGACATTGGCCAATTAACGTTGTAAATACGGTTATTGCCGTCTGCTGAATATGTATTCACTATATCGCCACCTACTAACCGGTATACTACTGGCAGTACGGAGAACCCCTCGAATTCTAAATTCTGTCCGATTAACACTTTTTGTGGTGTTTGTTGTACAACTATATGGTTATAATTATCGCCCCTACTCGCAGCATAACTCATCGGCGCTGCAAAGACAAAAACGAACATAATCGCTGCTATTACAATCACTTTGCCTTTTGTCACGGTCTTCATCTTTTTGATTGTATAATAACGTATAACTTCTACCTATAAATTTAATTTAGGACGCAGATTTACACGGATTTACACTGATTTAATTTCTTCTGCGTTAATCTGTGTCAATAATTTATTTTTATAGGGAGGAGCATCTAAAGCAGATAGTAAATACATGCACCTGACAAAAGAGGAAGAGCGGATATACGAAGGAGAAGAAGGCTGGACGAAGAAGAAAGCGATGGAGATACTGGTAGCAATCGGAGATATAAACAACGCTTCTGAGCTGATCCCAATAGCAAGCGCACACATGTCTGGTGTATCGTACAAGACCATAGGAGACGCATTTGAATTCATAAACCGTCTCGAAGGCACGGTAAAAGTAAAAAGCACCTTGAACCCGATGGGCATGGATAGGGAACTGTGGTCGGAGATGAACATCACAAAAGAGTTCGCAGATAAGCAAACTGCGGTATTCACAGCGTATAAAAATCTGGGCATCGCTCCCGAGTGTACATGTATTCCCTATCTACTGGAAGGCGGGGCGCCCCAAAAAGGTGTGCATATCGCATGGTCGGAATCATCAGCCGTTTTATATGCTAACTCGGTCATCGGTGCCAGAACGAATATGGAAGGTGCACCTTCAGCTCTTGCCGCTGCACTTATAGGAAAGACACCTTTTTATGGGCTTCACCAAACAGAGAACCGAGCGCCCGAGATACGCATCTGTGCGAGTTGTGACCTTGCAGATGCAGACTATAGCGCACTCGGATTTTTAATTGGCGAACTCGTAGGCAATAGGATACCGCTAATAGAACTTCCATCTATACCAAGTAAAGACGAACTGAAGCATTTATCCGCTGCAATAGGTGCAACCGGGTCCGTAGGACTGTATCATATAAGAGGACTAACACCTGAAGCATGGGACATACCCTCTGAAAAAATAGGTGTAGATGAAGGCGATGTGACTAAATGTTATGCAGGAGCAGAGGAAGCCGATGTAATCGCGATTGGATGCCCTCATTGCTCTTCTCTTGAACTCCAGCAGATACACAAGCTACTGCGGGTTGAGGGCAAAGGAAGGAAAGTGAAAAAAGATTTTTTTATATTTACCGCGAGAGCGATAAAGCAGCGCATGCAAGAACTGGTGATACGGATAGAGGATTATGGCGTTAAGGTAATTTGCGATACATGTTTCGTGGTCTCACCTGCATTTGAGCAGTATAAGCACGTATTGACAAACTCAGGTAAAATGATGAGATACGTGCCTCTTCTCTCCGTAGGAGCGGAAGTGAGATTGTGCAAGACCGAAGAGTGTGTTAGAGCGGCATTTTAAAATCTGAGAGTGATTTATATAATCCTATATTCATTCTAACTTTAACTAACTTCAGTACAGAGATAAGATGGCAAAAAGACACAGACCAAGGAGAGGGTCGCTTGCCTTTACACCAAGGAAGCGAGCAAGAAGTGAGATTTGTAGGATAAAGAGAGAGACGATAGTCGATGGTGGGAATATACAGGGCTTTGCCGGTTATAAAGCCGGGATGACCCACATTATTCTGACCGATAACGCCAGCCATAGCATGACAAAGGGGATGGAAATAGCTATTCCCGTGACAGTAATAGAGACGCCGCCTATGCGGGTAGAAGGATTCCGACTTTATAAGACCACTCACTACGGTAAGCAGACGGTAACGGAGGCATATGACGACCTTAGTAAAATAGAAGAACTAATCAAGAGTAATAGTACGGGACTTGAGTTGCGTATGATTTCTTCCACACTGCCCAAAGCAGTGAATGGCGTGCCGAAGAAGAAGAAGGAAGTGATGGAGACACAGATGGGCGGCGAGCTAGGGAAAGACCTCGAATACGCAAAAGAAATGCTAGGGAAGGATATAAGTGCGAAGGATGTATTTAACGAAGGTGATTTTGTGGATGCCACTGCAGTAACCAAGGGTAAGGGCACACAGGGGCCCGTAAAAAGGTGGGGAATTACCATTCAGAACGCAAAGGCGCGAAGATCGGGAAAAGGCCGTCATGTTGGTGCTATCGGCGCTTGGACGCCTCGTAGGGTGAGGTGGCGAGTACCCCAGCTTGGACAGACAGGGTATCAGCAGCGGACAGAGTATAACAAGCGGATAGTGAAAATAGGCGAAAATGGTGAAGAGATAACGCCAAAAGGGGGTTTCCTGAATTATGGTATCGTGAGAAATGATTATGTTCTATTAAAGGGCAGCGTTCCAGGACCTAAAAAGAGACTGGTGCGACTTTCTCGAGCTATTAGAGCCCCTCCTAAATTGGATGCGCCAGACATAGTATATATAAGCAAGGAGTCACAACAAGGGTGATAAGAAGACGAGAGAAATGAAAGAAGAACTAAAGGGGAAAGTGGTAGACTTATCAGGTAACTTTGTGAGGGAGATAACACTTCCACCGGTATTCATGGAAGAATACAGACCTGACTTGATAAAGAACGCAGTGCTGGCAATGCAATCAAACAGGCTGCAGCCAAAGGGTACAGACCTTTTAGCAGGGCGAAAAACATCTGCAGAGAACTGGGGTCCTGGCAGAGCCGTTGCCCGAGTCCCACGCATAAAAAATGGGCGGAGAGCGGCAAAGGTGCCACAAGCGGTTGGCGGTAGAAGGGCACATCCGCCAAAAGTTGAGAAGATCCTGAAGAGGAGAATAAACAGAAAGGAACGGCGGAAAGCGATAAGATCTGCTATAGCAGCCGCTATAAATCCTGAACTCGTAAGAGATCGTGGTCATATGTTTAATACGGACGTAGAACTGCCGATAGTCGTGGAGGATTCGTTTGCAAGCCTTGAAAAGACCTCGGAAGTAACGGGATTTTTAAAATCCGTAGGCGTGTGGGCTGACTTACTGCGTGCAAAAGGCCGTAAAATACGGGCAGGTAGAGGGAAGATGCGGGGGAGAAGGTATAAGACCAAAAAGAGCATTTTAATTGTCATCTCTGGTGATGAAGGAACAGTAGAGTCCGAGCATCCATCTAGAGATAGACGAATATTGAAAGGCGCGGAAAATTTACCGGGTGTGGATATATCATACGTGTCAAAGCTAAATGCTGAATTGTTTGCTCCGGGAACGCATCCGGGCAGATTGACCATCTGGACAGAATCTTCCATAAATAAGCTTGCCGCAATGGAGTGATAAGAAATGGTGCTAAAACATGTGCTTCCAAGTGAAAAAGCAACTTTGATGATAGATTCGGAGAATAAGCTCCCGTTTATTGTGGATTTACGGGCTAATAGGGCAGAGATAAAGCGAGAAGTGGAAATAGTATTTGAGACACAGGTGAAAAGCGTGAGGACATTGATATCATCTAAAGGAAAGAAGAAAGCGATAATAGAATTTGAGTATGAAGGCAAGGCGAAAGAAGTAGGTACTTCACTGGGTATATTATAATAATAAGAAAAATGGGAAAAAGGATAATAGCGCAGCGGAGAGGGAAGGGTTCTCCCACGTTTAGGGCACCTTCACATCGTTATAAAGCTAATCTCGAACACGTGAGGGTGAAGAAGAATGAGACGGTATCATATAGGATCGTGGAAATAGTGCATGATCCTGCAAGGAGTGCCCCTATAGCACTTATAAAGCCAAAAGACGAGAACGGGGGGGGAGTTAAGCGTTTTATAGTTATACCAGAGGGTCTTGGCGTAGGTGACGAGGTATGTTACGGAGAATCAGCCGAGATAAAAGCAGGCAATACAATGCCACTTCGGAACATCCCAGAAGGACTCATGATTTGCAATTTAGAGTTAAGATCAAATGACGGTGGTAAGATCGCACGGTCTTCAGGTGATTGTGCAACGTTGTTATCACATGAGCATGAGACAGGAAGATCACAGGTATTATTACCAAGTGGAAAGAAGAAATGGCTATTATCAGACTGTTTTGCAACTATAGGTGTAGTTGCAGGTGGTGGACGTACCGAAAAGCCTTTTGTAAAAGCAGGAAAGAAATATCATAAGATGAAGGCACGAGCAGCAAAATATCCGATAGTGCGAGGAGTAGCTATGAATCCCGTTGACCATCCTTTTGGTGGTGGCGCGCATCAGCACGTTGGTAAGCCTAAAACAGTCGCCAGGGGTGCACCACCGGGAAGGAAAGTTGGGAACATAGCGGCAAAACGAAGCGGAAGGAGGTGATCTGATGGCAAAGAAGAAATCTAAAACAACATTGAAGAAGAAGGAAGAAGAATTCATATATAGAGGGTATACGATGGCAAAGTTAAAGAAGATGAAACTTGACGAGTTGGTTAAACTTTTATGTGCAAAACAGCGAAGGAAAATAAAGCGGACTTTGCGACCTGAAGAAGAGAAACTGCTGGAGGTAGTTAGTTCCGGGAAAGATGATATAAGGACACATCTAAGAGATGCTATCGTTTTGCCAAGTATGATGGGGAAGAAGATAGGGATACACAATGGAAAAGGCTTTGAATATGTGGAGATAAAGCCAGAGATGATAGGGCACTATTTGGGTGAGTTTGCATTGACACGAAAGAGAGTATCACATGGAGCTGCGGGAGTAGGAGCGACAAAGTCTTCAAAGTATGTGCCGCTGAAATAAGTGAAATGGGACGGGTAAAATATTGCACGGAAAACGTAATTGATCCGGAGACGACAGCTAGGGCTATGGCTTATGAACTCCATATATCGCCTAAGCATGCGCATGAGGTGTGCAGAGCGATAAAGGGTAAGAAAGTGGGGGCTGCAGAGACGTACCTGGAGGATGTGCTTGGAATGAAGGTGGCAGTCCCATTCAAGCGATATAAGAAGAAAGTTGGGCATCGTAAGGGGCTAAATAAATGGTATGCAGGGAGATATCCTGTGAGGGCAACCGCGGCGATATTAAAATTGCTACGAGATGCAAAGGGCAGTGCTGAGTACAAAGGGCTTGACCTTGATCTAATGCGTATATGGCATGTGGCCACGAAGAAGGGTCGCACCATTCATGGAATAATGCCACGTGCTTTTGGTCGTGCTACGCCCAAGAATACTGAGACAGTCACTGTTGAGATAGTGCTAAAGGAAGTGGGAGGTTAGTAGAAGAAAGTGATAGAGAAGTTATTTGTGGAGGAAGGGATAAAGAAAGTTCGGATGGATGAATATTTCCAGAAAGAGTTAGAAAGAGCGGGTTATGGGGGTATGGATATAAAAAGGACCCCTATGGGCACGCAGATAACGGTCCATGTTGAGAAGCCGGGAATGATAATAGGGAAGAATGGTAAGCGAATAAAAAAGGTGACTGACGAAATAACCAAGAAACAAGAGCTGGATAATCCACAAATAGATGTTCAACCTATAGCAGCGCCTGAGCTAAGTGCGCAATTGATGTCTAATAGACTTGCAAAGCTAATAGAGCGGGGTTGGCATTTCAGAAGGGCTGGGCGGTCAACTCTGCAACGTATAATGGGTGCAGGAGCACTTGGCTGTGAGATCACCATGTCTGGAAAGCTTAGAGGACCGCGTGGCCGCGTGGAGAAGATGGTAGAAGGCTACATAAAACACTGTGGTTCAGTAGCTGAGGAAATAGTGGACAAGGGGTATTCCATAGCGCAGAAAAAGACTGGCGTTATAGGTGTCGTGGTTTGGATAGTAGCGCCCGATGCGAATATACCCGATTCTTTTCGCATGAATGTTGTAAAAGAGGCGGGTGTGGAAAAAGCAAAAGTTGAAGACGTAAAAGCTGAAGAAGTAAAGGTTGAAGAGGTAAAAGCGGAAGAAGCGGAATTAAAAGTTGAAGGAGCGGAAGAGAAAGAGGAAGAATGAGTATATTTAGGATGGAAGAGATAAGAAAGATGGGCGAACAGGAGCGGCAGGGGGAATTGGAGAGTTTGATGAAGGATTTGTTACATGAACGAGGGATAATAGCCACAGGTGGAGCGCCTGATAATCCTGGTAGGATAGGGGAGATAAGAAAGGCAATAGCGAGGATAAAAACAGTTCGAGGAGAAAAGGGAAGAGAAGAAGAGAAATGAGCATGGAGGTTTGTCCTAAATGTGGATTGCCAAAAGACTTATGCATATGCAAGGAGATCGCGAAGGAGCAGCAAGTAGTAAAAGTATTTACAGTGAGGAGGAAATTCGGTAAATATGCTACGGTAATAGAGGGAATGAATGGAAAAGAAGTGGACTTGAAAGCGCTGTCGAAGGAGTTGAAGTCAATATGTGCGTGTGGAGGCACGGTAAAAACGGGCTGCATTGAATTACAGGGTGACCAGAAAGAATTGGTAAAGAAGACGCTGCGCGAGATGGGCTATACGCTAGGGCATAAATGATAAAACATGAACATAAATCCGCATAATATATTGCAGCACGAGCTGATAGGATTGAAAGCAGAAATTGGGGCTAGTACGAATAATAACATGGTGGGGCTCTGTGGGCTGGTAGTTGACGAGACGCGGAATATGCTGGTTATAGAGGCGGAGCGAAGGAATGAGAAGAGGATAGCAAAAGCTGGAAACACATTCATTTTTGAGTTGGGCGGCGGAGTACGAGTGCAAGTAAAAGGTAATCGGCTCGTTTCAAGGCCAGAAGATAGGATAAAGAAGTGAACTTAGTTTAGTATGCAAGATTATATAATATGAGGTAATATCAAAATGCGAAACATAGGAATAGAGGTCAAGAATCCCGATAAGGAATGTGAAGATGTCGATTGTCCATTTCACGGCAAGTTGCCAGTAAGAGGACAGATTTTAGAAGGCATGGTGATAAGTGATAAAGCACAGAAGACCGTTGTCGTTTTGAGGACAAACCTCAAAAAGATAAGGAAATATGAGCGGTTTGAACCTCGGAGGTCTAAGATTTCTGCACATAATCCACCCTGTATAAATGCAAAAGTAGGGGATGTGGTGAAGATAGCGGAATGCAGACCACTGAGTAAGACGAAAAGTTTTGTGGTGGTAGAAAAGCGAGCATCATGATCCACGCAGGTAGCAGAACTTTTTTGGGGATAGTTGACTGAGCGTGACACGTCAAGAATTTGGTCATAAAAAATCTAACATTTTTTTATATTTAACGCTAAAAGACATATTTAGGTAGTAGTATGAAGGGAATAAAAGCAAAGATAACAAAGGCATTGCCTACTGGTGCACGTTTAGACTGCGTGGATAATACTGGTGCGAAGGTGTTGCAGATAATAGCAGTAAAAGGATACCGTGGCGTGAAGAACAGATACCCGAAGGCGGGAATTGGTGACGTGGTGATTGTATCAGTGAAAAAGGGGAGACCGGAAATAAAGAAGCAGATAGTGAGGGCGGTGATAGTGCGGCAGCGAAAGGAATTTCGGCGGCCTTCTGGGATGCGAGTGAAGTTTGAGGATAATGCTGCGGTTATTGTAGATGAGAAAGGTATGCCAACGGGTTCAGAGATAAGGGGGCCAGTTGCGCGGGAAGCGGTGGAGCGGTTCGCGAAGCTAGCCTCGGCTGCAACGATAATCGTTTAATCCGGCAAAGCGGAGGTTACCGAGTGGCCAAAGGAGGCAGACTCAAGATCTGCTCCCGTAGGGGTTCGCAGGTTCGAATCCTGCCCTCCGCATGCAGAAGCGAAAATGCCAACGGAAGAAGAGGGAGAAGAGGGACTAAAACTCGCAAGAGCTGCGATAGTGGAACAATTGAGTAAGAACCGCAAAATACAAGCGCCGGATAACGTACCCGTTAGTTTTGAAGAAAAGCGTGGCGTTTTTGTCACGTTGAATAAGCATGAAAATCTAAGAGGCTGTATAGGCTATCCTTATCCAATATTTAAGTTAAAAGATGCGATTATTGATGCCGCGATATCAGCAGCGCTCAACGATCCTCGATTCCCACCGGTTGCACTGGATGAGTTCAAGGATGTGACGATCGAGCTCACGATACTCACTACGCCACAGGTGTTAAAAGTGGAGCCAAAGAAATTGCCAGAGCAAATAGAGATAGGTAGACATGGTCTGATTGTAAAAAGAAGTGTGTATCAAGGGCTTTTACTGCCTCAAGTAGCTACTGAAAATAAATGGTCTGTGGAGGAGTTTTTATGTCAGACATGCTGGAAAGCGGGCTTGCCACAGGATGCTTGGTTACTGAAGGATACAGAGGTCAGCACATTTGAGGGACAGATATTCAAGGAGAAAAATGATAAAGATAGATAGATACAGATGTGGGTATTGCGGTGCGTGTGTCACAGTATGTCCCACAGGGGCGATAGATTTGATGGGGTTGTGGATAGAGATAAAGGATGAAGAATGCAACAACTGCAAAGCTTGTGTTAATCTCTGCCCGGTAGGTGCATTGGAGATGGAACTGAGGTCAGATAAATAACGCTTGGATCGCTATAGTAGAGGAAGACATTAAGTATTTACGTACGGGAAATAGGAGAAGGTAAACGCAGGTATGAGCGAGAATGATGCTACTGGTGCAATTACAGATAATATAATCCTAGTAGGAACAGGGCACATATTAGAAAAGAGCGTGAAGGAAGTAGAAGCGGTAATAGATCGAGAAAATCCAGACGTAGTCGCTGTTGAATTATGTGAAGCACGCTACAAATCATTGAAAGGCGAAGTCGAAAATTTTTCTGTTAAGGATACGTTAAGCACAAGCAGTCCTTTTTTAATACTCACTCATTGGCTGCTTGCATACGTGCAGAGGAAAATGGGCGATGAGTTAGGAATTGAGCCCGGTGCAGATATGATGGCGGCAATAGGGAAAGCCGAGGAGAAAGGTTGTAAAATCGCATTAATTGACCGACCGATACAAATAACGATGCAGCGATTCTGGAAGCAGATGAAGTTTTTTGAGAAGTTAAAAATGGTTTTTTCTATGCTATTTGCAATCACCAATATAAGAGGCGAGGGAAAAGGAGGAGCGGGTAAGGAAGGTGCCCAAAAGCTACAAATTGGTGGTATGACTGTGGGTGACGGTATAGATCTGGATAGAATAACAGATGAAGACGTGGTAACGCAATTGATGGAAGAACTAAGAGAGTTTTCGCCGGGCGCTGCAACAGCACTATTAGACGAAAGGGATGCGTATATCGCGGGAAGTCTGTTGGAGCTCCAACATCATAGCTTGACCAACAATTTAGAGCAACTGAAAACAGTTGCGGTAGTAGGTGCAGGGCATGTAGCAGGAATAAAGAATCTTCTACGCCATCCGGAGTTAATACCACCGAAGGAGGAGTTATGCGCACTACCTAAGAAGCGGTTTGGCATAAAGCATTTGTTAGGACTAGGGATAGGCGTAGCGCTAGTGGTTGTCTTTATAGCAGCATTTTACTCCGGTATTTCTTGGGATGTTCTTCTTAGTGCGTTTCTTTATTGGGTAGTGATAAATGGCGTTTTCGCTGCGATAGGCGCGGTGATAGCAAGAGGACACCCGCTATCGGTACTCACCGCATTTTCCGTTGCCTGGCTTACCTCTTTGAACCCGCTTTTAGCTGCGGGTTGGTTTGCCGGATTGGTAGAGGCTTATGTGAGGAAGCCAACAGCAGAAGACTTAAAAGGTATGATGAATGTGGACTCATTACGAGAATTGGCGAATAACAAGCTGTTTAAAGTCATTCTTGTAGCTGCGCTGGTAAATCTAGGTAGCATAGTAGGCACGTTTGTTGGTGCTTATGTCGTCTGGCGGGTGCTGGGTATAAGTATGGCAGATGTATGGACAGGCATGAGAATCGCTATTTTTGGGCAGTAGAGATATGTAAAAATGAGAGAAAAGATGGTTATCTGGCCTGCTTATTTAGCTGCGGGTAGGACGAGAAAGGAAGGTCGAAAAGTATCGCGAAGAAATGCGGTGAAATCACCCAAAGTGGAAGAGATAGAGAAGGTTGCAAGATTGCTCAAGTTGGAGCCTGAGGTGGAGACAGAGAAAGCATATCCAAAGACGCAATGGGAAAAGAGTGGGCGAGTATTAGTGGCTAAGGGTGATCGAAAAGGAGTGATTATGGCCAATATTGCAATTGACATAAGAGCGATGCGCGAGAAGACAAAGGCCGCAAAGCACTAATATATGGTGGTATTATATAAAGAATTAAACAAGAAGAGAAAGAGAGGGGAGGGGCAGTAGGGTAGCCAGGTTATCCTCGTGGCTTTGGGAGCCATGGACCCCAGTTCGAATCTGGGCTGCCCCATAAAATAAAATAAAATAAAATTGAACTAATTAATAAAACGAGGGCATGACAAATGAAGGGCAAGATCGTAATAGGAATCGCATTAATTGTCGTATTGGTAGCTATTATCGCTTTCAGCGCATTATCGCACAATATAAGAACGCCTGGCCTAGAAGTAGTGGCTATTAACGTCTTAGACCCTGGACCTTCTCTATTAGATAGCCGATACATAGCAATTGATCTCGGTGAATCAGTTACTCTTGACGTCAAGGTCATGAATAAAGGTGACAATATCACGCAGCGGGACGCTTATACTGTCAGTATTGATGTGATATATCCCGATAAAGGTGCAGGATACTGGCTATTACCTACCGAACAATTAATACGGGCAGACCTTGGCCCCGGAGGAAAATCAAGTCATACTTTCACGCTGAAGAATAGAAAAGAGGTCCCTTTTAGTGGTAAATTTAAAGTCATGGCATTTATTAAATCTGTAGATACAGGTAAAGAAATCGCTCGTAGCGATAAGGTGACTATTGAAATAGCGTATCCAAGATACAATAATTCATAAAGTAAAGTAAAGTAACGGAATCAATAAAGACATACAAACATATACATATACAAAAGGAATTAATGTGAAAATATTATGGGCATAACAAAAAAAGTTTGGGTGACGTACTGCGATAAGAGTAAGACAACGCTGAAGGCACCGATAGCGATAGTAGGTTCATCTGGGTTAAGGTCGGTTGGCAAAATTGCAGTGGATGTGCTGATAGAGAAATTGCAACCACGGCTATTTGCGGAACTCTATTCATACGGTTTCCCGGGCGTTTATTACGGGCCTTCTTATGTTGGTGCTCCTAGCAACGCGGGTACAATAAGGGCGAAAGGCAATTTAGTAGAACTACCAAAAGTGGAATTTTATCTGCTTGAAGCGGAAAAGATCCTAATAATACGCGGTTATCAGGCTTATGACTCTCTTAACCAATATCTGGTCGCAGAAACAGTTACGGATTTATTCAAGCAGTTTCACGTAAAAAAGGTGTTTTCGCTCGGTGCACAGGTAATAGAAGAAGGGATAAGATGCTGTGCAACCGACCAGGAGTTATTGGAAGAGATGTCCAAACACGAAATAGAGAGAACGAATGTGGAGCTATTTATTGGCTTTTCCGGACTTGTAGTTGCAATAGGGGAAGAGAAAGGGCTAAAAGGGATATGTCTATTCGCAAGCACGACACAGAACATGACAGATGCAGAAGAGCCCGATTATTATGCGGCAAAGGAACTAGTGGATAAATTAGGGGCAATATTGGGAATTAGCGTTGATACCGCAGATTTAGAGGGACGCGGGCACAAGGGGGATGAACTGGCGGAAGAGGAAGAAGAAGAAGAAAGCGAATATCTGAGTGGATACGCGTGAAACATGAATAATGTAAAATGGCAATGGATACGACTGCGTTTGAGCTTGCATGTAAAGAGATAGCTGATACTGTATCCGAACAAGGAATAAGTGAATCAGATAGCATAAATGCGCTAAAGAAGCGAATAAGCAAGAAATATCGGCTGCCTAGTATCCCTCGGAACTCAGATGTACTGAAATTGTGCCCTGATGAGTTTAAAGCGCGATTAATGAGGAAGAGAATGCGAACGGCTTCAGGTGTTGCCCCTGTTGCTGTGATGACTTCGCCTTATCCATGCCCGCATGGTAAGTGTGTAATGTGTCCCGGTGGTCCATTCTCTGATTTCGAGTCGCCACAGAGTTATGTGGGCCGGGAGCCGGCAGCTATTAGAGCCTTTCAACATGGTTTCGACCCGTACGAGCAAGTGAAAGCAAGGCTATATCAACTGGAAGAGATAGGACATGATTTCGATAAAGTTGAGTTGATCTTAATGGGTGGCACGCTAACCGCGAGACCATTAGAATATCAGCGCTGGTTCGTGGGACGATGCTTGGAGGCGATGTCCGAGTGCGGTTCTGAGCGCGGGCGTGAGGTTAGAAATACTGGTATGACGTTCGAGACGAGGCCGGATTATGCAAAGGTGGGGGAGATAGATCGCATGTTGGCGATGGGCGCGACAAAGGTAGAGTTAGGCGTGCAGCAAGTAAATAACAAGATCTTAGAGCATATAGATAGGGGGCATTCTGTCGAGGATTCGATAGCGGCGAATAGTCGGGTGCGTGACAGTGCGTTAAAAGTGGGCTTTCACTTGATGCCCGGCCTGCCTGGCTCCTCCCAGGAAGCGGACAAAGAAATGTTTGATCGGATCTTTTACGATTCGAACTTCAAGCCGGATTATTTGAAGATATATCCCACTCTAGTGGTTAAAGGTACGCAGTTGTACGACCAGTGGAAGAAAGGCGATTATGTGCCGCTTTGTGAGGACGAAGCGATTGAGATAATCGCATATGCGAAAAGGATAATACCTAAGTGGGTGCGGATACAAAGAATACAACGCGACATTCCCGCTCAGTTCATAGAAGCGGGCGTAAAGAAGAGTAATCTGAGGCAATTGGTGAACGAACGATTGCACGAACAGGGCTATAAATGCAGGTGTATAAGATGTAGAGAGGCAGGTCTTTCGCATTTGCAGGGTAGAATCGCAGATGATAGTAACATAAAATTTTTGACTGAAAGATACGAGGCATGTAACGGCACGGAATATTTCCTCTCTTACGAAGATGTAGAGGCCGATATTTTAATTGCGCTTTTGAGATTGCGGTTCCCGTACCAGCCGCACAGGGCGGAGTTGAAACATGCGGCTCTTGTTCGTGACCTGCACGTGTATGGCGAATTGGCTGGCTTGGGCGAACGGAAGATAAATAGCTGGCAGCATCGCGGCTATGGGGCACGGTTGTTAAA
>WSZT01000113.1 GCA_013139985.1 Candidatus Methanophagales archaeon
GTGTTTGGATTGCCTGGGAATCCTACTTCTGCGTTGATTACCTTTAACCTTTTCGCAGCTCCTCTACTACGCACAATAGCCGGTATCCGCTCGCTCGAAGAAGGCGAAAGGCGAAGTGCAAAAGCTGCAATCAGGATCTTCTCCGAGCGAGGGCGAAATGAATACGTACTTGTAAATCTCATTCCGGAAAACGATGAATTACTTGCCTATCCTATCCTCTCCGGCTCCGGTGCTATTACAACCCTATCAAAAGCGGATGGCTACCTATACATGGCGAAAGGGAAGGAGATAATAGAAGAAGGGGAGATGGTGGAAGTCAAATTATTGACGAACCTGTATCAGCTCAAAAATCGGTGATTCTTGTGCTGACAATGCAAAATGGAAAGTGCAAAAGTCAAAGTTCAATAAAAAGCGATACACTCAGGTAATTATTTATATTCCAATTTCCATATCTAATATCTAAAGGCATACCCGCCTTAACTCAGTTTGGAAGAGTGCGCGGCTGTAGTGTGGCGTTAGATCACCTCCCAAAAGATCTTATAACCGCGCGCGGACACCGTGCTGTCCCCGGTTCAAATCCGGGAGGCGGGATTTTTTTAGTAAAAATGACAGAAATGAAGGAACTATTGAAGAAATTAGCTGAAGCACATGGCGTTTCCGGTCGCGAAGGCGAGATAAGGGCGATCGTGGAAGCAGAACTAAAGCAATATGTGGACGAGATAAAGACCGACAGATTGGGTAATTTGATAGCAACGAAACGGGGTAAAAAACCGTCTGTTATGCTTGCTGCGCATCTCGATGAGATCGGGCTTATGGTGAAGCATATAGAAGACGAGGGATTTATGAGATTCTCAACCATTGGTGGCTGGTTTGATCAGACACTGCTAAATCAAAGGGTGATTTTGCAGGTCGATAGCGGTGTTGTATATGGTGTTGTCGGTTCAAAACCACCACATAAAATGAAGCAGGAAGAGCGGGACAAGATGATCAAATGCGAAGATATGTTCATTGATGTAGGAGCTCGTAGCAAAGAGGAAGTAGCGCAAATGGGCATCTCTATTGGAACACCGGTCACCATAGATCGGCATTTTGTAGAACTCAAAAACGGTATTGTTACCTGTAAAGCATTTGATAATCGAGCAGGTGTCACGATAATGATAGAAGCACTAAAAAGGGTGAATAGTGAATTTGAGGTATATGCAGTGGGAACGGTACAAGAGGAAGTAGGGCTGAAAGGCGCACGAACTGCCGCTTTTGGGATTGACCCCGATGTGGCCATCGCAATAGATACCGATATAGCAGGTGGGCACCCGGGAATAGAAAAGAAAGACACGACCGTGGAGATAGATAAAGGTCCGGTAATCACCGTTTCTGATGCCTCAGGCCGTGGTATAATAACGCCTCCGTCTGTCTTGAAATGGCTTAAAGAGACTGCGTCCCACCACAAGATAGAATATCAACTCAGTGTATCGGAAGGCGGTATGACAGATGCAGCTATAATTCATCTCACAAGAAGTGGTATACCCACGGGTATTATAGGTGTGCCCACAAGATACATACATTCGCCTGTGGAGCTGATAGGCATGAAGGACATCGATAAATGCGCTGAGCTCATTGCACGGGCTGTCGAGCATGTGGGCGATTACTTCTGAGTATGCTCAGAAATAACCTCTTAGAAGGTTCGAACTACGTTGAGATGTGTAAAATAGAAGGAGCGATAAAGAAGAACAAGGAGTTCATAGATGCTGTGGTTATCTCAGATGGCGAAGAAGTGATTTATTTCTGAGTGCTATCATTAATAAAACAAAAGGAGAATGAACAAATTGGTATTATTTGATTTTGTGATTTTTGGAGAGAAAATAGGTGACCTCCTATGGTAAGCTTTTTTCTTGACGCGGTGCCCGCAAATGTACTTATTGCAAGGGCTATTTGCAGCGATAACGAGGATAACAATGCAAGTTACATCTGCTTTGGGGCATTGATAAGGATAAGAGGTGATAAAAGACTCGTTTTGAAGCGAGATATCGTTGAACAGGCAATTGATAGGGCGTTGACCGAGAACGAATGGCAGAGTGTTACCTGGAATCATATTGGCGCTATTTCCAAATTCGGACGAACCGAGATTGTATTCGAGAATTCAGAAGAATCAAGAGTACTTGATGAGTTCTGGGATAAACGGTTAGAGAATGTGAAAAAGAATAAAAGTTAAAAAGTGCTTATTGTATATCCAAGTAAAATGACAAAAATAGAACTCGTTTGCTGGAAGGATAAAATCGGTGGCGAAATAGAGCGGCAGGTAATAGATGCGTTCAGCTATGGCTTTACCGTTGGTTCGCATGGCGAATGGGAGATGGCAATAGCGAAAGAGGATAAAGAAGTTTCGAAGAACGAACTCGTGAACATAAAGATAGAAGATATAGAGTTGCCGCCAAAGGCGATAGTCTTGCCTTGTAACATAATGCGACATGCACTTGGCATTGTTTCTTCGCTCGCGGCTGTGGGACACCCAAAGAGTGTAGAGGAAAAGAGAGTGCTTAATGAAGCTATTTTTCAGCCCATCTTTGATGGTAAGGTATGTAAAGGCGAATTGCTCTCTGTTGTGAATATATTATATGCTGCGGTAGAGCGAAGGCTTGCGAGAGGTGCTGCGGAGAAGTGGCTGCGCGAGCGATACAAGTATTAGCTTTCGTCGGTGCGCCCGCGGCAGGGAAGACAGAAGCGGCATCGGTAGCTAAGACGCTGGGCATTCCGATTATAACCATGGGTGACGTGGTAAGAGCGGAGCTAAGAAGGCGAGGTCTTCCGTTAAGCGACGAAAATGCGGGCACAATTGCATCGGAGCTGCGAGCGCAAGAAGGAATGGATGCAATTGCAAAAAGGTGCATCCCACAGGTAAGGGCGATAGCGGGTGAAAAAGCGGTTATCGTAATAGATGGTATAAGGGGCATCTCAGAAGTGGAAACGTTTAAAAAAGAATTTGGCACTGATTTTACGCTTGTGAGAGTTGATGCGCCTCTCAATCTCAGATATGAACGGATAAAGACCCGTGGCAGAGGTGATGACTCGCTGAGTATCGAGGAATTCAAGACGCGAGAAGAGCGGGAGAACGAGTGGGGACTGGGAGAAGCAATGAAAAATGCGGATAAGGTTATAACGAACACGGATTCTCGGGAACTCTTTAAAGAACAGATAGAAGAGATTTTAGCTTTTTCGAGATTGGAATATGCATAGAACCACGAGATTACACAAGATTAACACAAGATATTGAGCAGATAGAGCTACTTACACAACGGCGCTTGCTACATCTCTGCTTTCTGTGGCGGCCAACCTGTATTGTCTCTTTGCCCTACTTCCTTTTCTCATTAAAATACCAGTAGAATGGAAGTTCCCTAAATATGTAGATATTGTAGTAAGTCCCACTTTCTCATCATACACGTCTTCATATATTCTCTTTACCTCTGAAGAAGTGAACCAATCCTTTGGTGCCTTTTCATCAAAGCGCAAAAAAGATGCCAATCGCTCCTTTATCGTAAGTTCTTCGCCTTCATAATAATCATCAAGTGCCGGCGAAGAAAGGTGCGTCTCCAAAAACTTTGTTACGTCACTTATAGTCATCTGTCGGAGCAGCTGGATTTGTAGATCGCCCTCCTTCTCCAGGGTTGTTTTTGTACCTTCTTCATCCGTTACCTCTACCCGCACCTTTAGCATCGCTTTCACCTGTTCACATATTCAGTGAACAAGTGAAGGTAAGGAAGAGGTTATATATAAAGGTATTGCTGTAATTGTTCAAAATCTCATTAGCGTCATTTGCTGATTTTTGACGTTCCTCCCTTTTTATTTTACACTTTACACGTTTAATTCTATGCTCAAACGCACTCAAAATTTTGAGTGAACACCTCTATTTCCTGTGGAGTGAGGTAGTGAACAGTGAACCTTGCTAAAACTTTATAGCATGAAAGACAAAATCATTAAGTAGTAGAAGGTAATGCAAAATTGACAGAGAAGAAAGAGTACTACAAAACCTTAGGTGTAGAGCGCGGATCATCGCAGGACGAAATAAAGCGTGCTTATCGAAGATTGGCAAAAAAATACCATCCTGACCTCAACAAGGAGAACCACAAGGAATCCGAGGAGAAGTTTAAAGAGGTGTCCGAGGCTTATGAGGTGCTATCGGATTCACAGAAGAGAGCGAATTATGATAAATTCGGGAGTGCAGGCGTTGATTTTGGTCGTGGTGGATTTGAGTGGTCTAATTTCACACGGTTTAGCGATGTAGAGGATATATTTGGAGGCTTATTCAAGGACCTTTTTGGCGGTAATTTCGGTAGAGCTCAAGGCGGCAGCTCCATGTTCGATGACCTCTTCGGCCGGGGACATACTAGGGCAGATGCAGGATACCGACCAGAGAGAGGAAGCGACATCAGGTATGACCTTGAGATAGACCTTGAAGATGCTGCGATGGGGATGGAAGAAGAGATAAGCATTGCTAGACTGGATTTATGTCCCAATTGTAGCGGAACGGGCGCGAGTGCAGGCGGATTGGAAACCTGTGCCACCTGCGGAGGAGCGGGACAGGTAAAGAGAGTGCAAAGACAGGGCTTTGCACAATTCATTTCTATCGGTTCCTGCCCTCGATGCCGAGGAACGGGAAAAGCGATAAAAGATCCATGTGAGAATTGTAACGGAAACGGTAAAATCAAAGTGAATAAGAAGATATTAGTGAAGATGCCTGCGGGCGTAGATACAGGAAGCAGATTAAGGATTGCAGGAGAAGGGAACGCAGGCGAGAGAGGAGGTCCACCGGGCGATTTGTATGTGATGATACACGTAAAGGAGCATGAATTCTTCAAAAGAGGGGGCAACAACCTGTTTTGTGATGCTCCTGTTCACTTCGCGCAGGCGGTGTTTGGCGATGAGATAGAGCTAATGACGATAGAGGGCGGCACGGTAAGACTAAAAATGCCTGCTGGCACGCAATCGGGCACGGTCTTCCGGCTGAAGAACAAAGGTATGCCCGATTTAAGGGGCTATGGGAAAGGAAACATGCTAGCGAAAGTGCAGATTATAACACCATCAAAACTGAGTAAAAGGCAAAAGGAACTGTTACGTGAATTTGACGAGGGAGAAGGAGCAGGGAATAAGCAAAAGAAAAGTGCCTTTTGGAAAAACAAAAAAACAAAGTAAGTAAGTAAGTAAGTAAGTAGATAAAAAAGACAAAGGTGCAAAGGATGAAGCAAGAGATACGAACGCCCATACTCTCGGTACTTGGACATATAGATCATGGTAAGACATCACTACTTGATTCGATACGGGGCACAGCAATCACCGCAAAGGAAGCAGGTCGTGTGACGCAGCATATAGGGGCGACAGAAATCCCTATTGATACGATAAAAAAGATTTGTAAACCACTAAAAAGGGATTGGACAGGAATAGAAATACCTGGTTTGCTTTTCATTGACACTCCAGGGCATCATGCCTTCGCATCATTAAGGAAACGCGGAAGTGCTTTAGCTGATGTCGCGGTCCTTGTAGTGGATGTGATGGAGGGTTTTCAACCGCAGACAAACGAATCGTTAAACATTTTAAGGTTATTAAAAACGCCTTTTGTTGTTGCATTGAACAAAATAGACCGGGTAAGTGGCTGGAATTCGACGAAGAAACCATTCATTATCAATTATAAAGATCAGCCGGATTATGCGCGGAATGAACTGGACGCGCGGATATATGATATGGTAGGAGATCTTTACGATAAAGGCTTCTCGGCTGACAAGTATGACCAGATAAGAGATTTCGCAAAGACTGTGGGTATTGTGCCGCTGAGTGCACAGACCGGAGAAGGGATTGCTGATTTGCTCCTTGTGCTCATAGGATTATCGCAGAAGTTCTTTGAGATGACTCTGCGTCTACATTTAGAAAAAGCGGGTGTTGGCACGATATTAGAGAAGAAGGAGGAGAGAGGGCTCGGAACTACGATTGATGTGATATTATATGATGGTAAGATCAGCGTGGGCGATACAATCGTGGGTGGTGGCATGGAGGAGGAGCCAATAGTTACAAAGGTGAAGGCATTGCTGAAACCAAGGGCACTGCAAGAGATACGGGTAGAGCAATTGTTTGAGCGTGTAAAAACAGTAAATGCCGCTTCTGGTGTGAAGATAGTAGCACCGAATATAGAAAATGCGCTCCCGGGTGCACAGGTGCGAGTGGTTGGAGAAGGAGAGGTACTTGAGAACGTGGTGAAATTGGTTAAGAGCGAGATAGAGGAGATGAGGATGGAGACATCACCCGAAGGGCTAATAATAAAGGCAGATACCATGGGCTCACTGGAAGCGCTTGCTTCTGAGCTGCGAGATGAAGAGATAGAGGAGATAAAAAAGGCAGAGGTTGGGAATATATCTAAAAGGGATGTGATAGATGCGGGTACGGTTAAGAACCGTTATTCCGGTGTTATTTTGGGCTTTAATGTTGACCTCCTCCCGGATGCAAAAGAGATGGTTAGGGAGAATGGAATACCCGTATTTATAAGCGATGTCATTTACCGGTTGATAGAAGAGTATAAGGACTGGGTGAAGGGAGAGAAGGAGAAAGAGAAACGTGAGATTATCGAACGGCTGCCTACACCTGCTAAGATTAAGATCCTGCCTGGGTGTGTGTTCAGGCAAAGCAAGCCTGCTATTGTGGGTGTGGAAGTTCTTGGTGGGAAGATACAAACAGGTGTGGAACTGATAAAAGCGGATGGTACCAACATAGGCACGATAAATGAGATTCAGGATAAAGCAGAGAGCATAAAAAGTGCGGGACTGGGGATGCAAGTCGCTATTTCAATGAAGAAACCGACTGTGGGACGGCAAATAAATGAGAATGAGCTATTATATGTAGATATTAGCAAAGAAGAAGCGAAAGCACTATCTGGTTTGTTGTCCGCGGATGAAGAGGATGTGTTAGAGGAGTTGATGAAGCTAAAAAGCCGGCATTTGTAACCACAAGATTACACAACACTTTTTCTTTTTTTACAAAAAGAAAACCTGTGCTAAAAGAAAAACAAATAGGTTTTTTGAATCGCGAATCTGACCTAATAAAAGATTAGTTGACCACAACACAATACCTAATCAGAGAGAAGTATACAAAATGGCTGCGGCATCTACCTATTTAAGACGCAGATTTACACGGATTTGATTTCTTCTGCGTTAATCTGTGTCGATAATGGATTTTAGTTTGTTCCAAAAAGTAAGTGTAGGGGCTCTAAATAGGGGCAACATTTAAAAATACGGGGAAGAATCAAGAAGATGCAAGATGCTAGTCAAACTTGTATCCTGCATCTGACATTATTACAAAACCCTCTTAAGTTTTACCACAAGTTCCTTCACCGCTTCTGCGTGATCCATTACCGTTTCTGGTGGTAACCAGTCCTCATAGAAGTTCTGATGTAAGGTACTTGCGAGACTGAATAACCGTACGAGTTCCGGCTCTTCAAGTTCCGTACCCAGTTTTGATACAAATTTATACAATTCGGCATGCGATTTTATTACAAACCCTCGCCGTGCTGCTATTGCTTTGACGATTTCAGCAGCAGCGCCCCAGAGCTTCTCAGATGCCTGAACAAAGTCCTCCTTCGCTATTAGCGCATATGCATCCTCCAGATATTTATCGTTCAATTTGAGATACTGTTCTGCTTTTTGCGCATATGCTTCACTGCTCATAGTCCTAACTTAGTCGTAATAATATAATAAGAACTAAAAGAATTATTAGAAGAGGATCATATAAAATAAAGGAGAAGAAAATGCAAGTAGTGATAAGCGACCCGAAGACCGGGAAGGCGTACAAGGTGGAAGGTAAGGATACGGAAGCTCATGCTTTATTCATTGGCAAACGAATAGACGACGTTGTAGATGCAGATATTATCGGCTTGGGCGGTTATGTATTGGAGATAACCGGCGGCTCAGATAAAGAAGGCATGCCGATGCGGAAAGATGTATCAGGAACCGCGAGAAGGCAGATTCTTATCACCTCTCCACCAGGCTACAGACCAACGGAGAATGGCAAAAGGAGACGGAAATCGGTCCGCGGTAACGAGATCTCAACTGAGATTTCGCAGATCAATGTGACGATAAAGGAGTATGGCTCGAAGCCGCTAGAGGGGATATTTGGGGCAAGTGAAGAGGGAGGATCGTGATATGGAATGCAAAATGGAAAGTGCAAAATACGTAAATAGTAAAGATGCAGGATACAAGATGCCGGTCAAAGGTGTATCATGTATCAGGCATCCTGTATCAGACATCGTTTTCTTGTTTTAACGCCATAAGACCAACTCCGCCGCTTTCTTTACCTCTACTCTATATTTTTCAAGTGTGTAGACCCCCACTTTATAATTTTCCTGGAAGGCTTGACTGAGCATAGACACAAGCGATGAAACTTCCCGTAAGCTTCTCAAGTCATTACCAACCACGACTTTAGCAGCACTTTCTTTTAACCCCCTGCCGGTTTCTCCTTGAAGATCCAAAATGACATACTTCATATCTACGCCAGATCGTTTACTTATCTCTTCTTCTAATTCCTTTCTTCGCTTTACCGTTCTTAATTCCTCTGCTACACTCAGGTCATTTATGCTTGTATATACCGCACGTTTGAATAATCGTCTCTCGTTTATCCGCATCATCATCTCCCCGGGATAACCTTTTGCATTCCTCAACGCAATATCTAGTTCGGAATCATCCATTTGTCGCAATGCCAATGCGTCAGATCGCGATTCTATGCGGTACTCAAGTGCTTTCAAGAGCATCAACTGCGCTATCCTAGCCGTGTGGTGCTTATAAACGGTAGGCGACATTAAGAATCGAGAGAAGAGTAAATATTCCGCTGGTAGTATCCCTTTTTCTGTTATGACAAGGCGGCCATTGAAGAACTCCAGTCCTTGTATGAGTCTTATATTGTCAACAACGCCGTATGCAACGCCAGTATAGTATGCATCGCGAACCAAATAATCCATTTTATCCACGTCTATTTCCCCGTTTAATATCCTCGAAAAATCGTGGTCGCCGTCATCGTCCGCCCCTACCCCTTTTATATAGCGCATTACCTTTCTCTTATCCACACAATGTTCTTCTAAGACGTCAGCAATGTTTTTAGAGTGTTCTGCGTCTTGTTTGAAGATTATATGCTCAATATCATCATGACTTTTTCCCGTGATTTCTTTTAGCAGTGGTTCCGTCACGTGCGAGTAAGGACCATGGCCGATGTCATGGATCAAGGAAGCAACAAGAAGCTCTTTCTCTTCCGCTTTTGATACTTCCAGTGTGTCAAGCAAGACGTTCATCAGATGATAAGTTCCAAGAGAATGTTCAAACCGCGTGTGATTTGCTCCCGGATAAACCAAATAAGCGAACCCAAGCTGTTTTATTCGTCGCAACCTCTGCATCGCCGAGGTGTCTATTATCGCAGTTGCAAGCTCGTCTAGTTCTATGTATCCGTGTATGGGGTCTCTTATTACCGTTCGCATCAAATTAAAAGAGAAATGTTTGTTAAAGAAAAGAATTTCTATAGAAAATCGAGAGGGAAACTAAAAAAATATTCCCCCCCCTCCCGCCCTCTCTTTCTTTTGCTCTACGCTTTTTTTCGTCTCCGCACTGAATATGCAACTGCTAACATAGACGCAATAGCGAAAACAAGTTCAAAACCGGGTGGTGTCGGCGTTGGAGTCTCCGCAACAGTTGGCTTTGGTGTTTCAGCAACAGTCGGCGTTGGAGTTTCAGCAACAGTTGGCTTTGGTGTTTCAGCAACAGTCGGCGTTGGTGTTTCTACCACAGTTGGCTTTGGCGATGGTGTCGACGGTACGATCGGACCCTTCAGCTCGATTGGGTTCCCATATACAACACGTCCATTGTCGGCAATAGTCCATTCACAGTAACTCCCCATTACATCACCGTGCTCATCGAAAGTGATTTCGCCAGAAGCACCCTGATAATTTATGGAAAAAAAACCTTCTCGAATAGTATCTAATGCCACACCGATGTCCGAGACTTCTTTATCTCCCGGCGGATTTGCAACAGCTCGTAAGCTGTCGCGGATAGCAGTTCCAGAAGAATCACCCGCTTTTTCTATCGCAAGTGCTACCACAGCCACAGCATCATAGCTGTTTGCGCAATAAGGTATAGGTTTCTTCCCGAATTTGGCTATGTAGTTCTGCTCGAATGTATCGTATGCAGGACCCATCACTCTGGGATCTGGTGTTGTACCTTTTAATCCCGCTATGATATAGTTACCCGCCTCGTCCTTGCCCACCATATCTGCTAGTTCATCACTAATGAGTCCCTCAGTAAGTAGCCAATCTATATTATCCATATAGCCTTTCTTGTATGCCGTCTTCAGTATAACACTGCCGGTCTCCGGATATGCGCACAGCATAACGAAATCCGGATTCACGACTGCTACTTTCTCTACTTCCGAATCAAATGTGGTTCTGTCGGGGTCGTATCTCACGGATTCCAATACCTTTCCGCCAAGAGTTTCAAATCTCTTTGTGAATGCCTTCTCGAAACCTATTCCGTATGGGTTCCACACTACTAACGTGCTTGCCGTCTTATATCCCTGTCTGATAGCAAGTCTTGCCATTGCTATTCCTTGCAATTCGTCAGAAGAGCATGTTCTAAAAAAGAGATCGTTGTCGGGATAGGTTGTGAATTCCACGCCTGTAACAGCAGGTGAAATCTGAAGAACGCCATTGCTCGTGGTATAACCAATGATCACCTTGCAGGTTTCACTGCCCGCTGTTCCGATTATTACCGAGACATTGTACAAATCAAGAAGCTTTTGTGCCTCCGCCAGGGCTACCACTTCCGATGTCTCCGTGTCCATGATTATAAGCTTAAGTCTTCCGCCAAGTACACCGCCGTTTTCGTTTACCTCTTCCACTGCCATTTTCATTGCATCTGTCTCAGGTTCTCCGTAAATACCCAGGTCCCCGGAAAACGGGTAAAGAACTCCTATGGACACATCTTCAGCACCCACGGTGCCCACGGATAGAACTGCCGCCAAAACCAAAGTCGCAATAACTAAACCCTCAGTTAATCCTTTTGTATTCATAATTTCCTCCTTTTAATCTAAAGGGAGATCATGTACTTAAAAAGATTGTGGTGCATATGAGGATATTCACAACTCCAGCAACTCCTCTTTCTTCAGTCTGTCCACAATCTCCTTAACACAGTCTCTTAAATTCATTCTGTTATCATATCCATCCAAAAGAGCAGTCAAATCATCTTTACCCTTCTTCTTCTCTTTAATTATAGAGATGAGGTTTTCCATTGCCCGTTCTATATCATCCACAATGCTTACGGTCGCAAACCGGGAAGTTCGGGATAGCGGATTCAAATCAACTGTTATAACCTTCTTCCCCATCTTTATGAGCGCTTCACATCGGTCACCGTCTTCTAAAGGTGCAAGAACCACATCAGCGCTGTAAATGCCCTCATGATCTACCTTTGCACGTGCATGCACTATTCCGGGTATTCTCGCATCGGCTTTATCGCCAAGCACTTTAGCAGCCCCTTGCTCCTCTAATCGCGCTTTTATTCGTCTCGCCCGCTCTTCGGTTCTATAAAATATATTCACCTCTAAAGGAGCGTTTATCAATTTGCTCAACTCAATTATCTCCTTTGTGACTAATGCAGCAACATTACCATTCACAGAAATAACAGGCTTCTGCGCAATAAGTAACAAAGCAGCAGCAGCTTCTGTCGCTTTCCGCGCCGAGTTTAACGTTCTTTCACCGATTAAATAATCAAAAGCTTCGCCCCTACCATGAGCTATCAAGCCTTGTTTGCCAGTTATCCCAGCTTCTAAGCCAGCAACGAGTTTCTCACGCTTCTTTAATGATTCATAGCGGGGATGCGTTTTTGGAATCATCGGCAATACATCTGATTATCTTCTATAGACAGCCATAGATTTAAATCAGTGAATTATAGTTGATTCCAAAGTTATAACCACAAGATTATACCGATTTTCACGAGAAAGCACCCTTCGGGTGCAAATCAATTGTAGCTAAGGCTAAGCATTGGATGGTTCCAGTCAGATAATTTACATCCAAAAACTTCCTTTTATCCTGGGGGTCCCTTCTCATCCACACGAGTGTCATTTTTCTTCCACAATTTGGACATTTGGGCGTCTATTTATTCATTTTCGTAACAAAGTCCTCGAATGTCGCCTGCCTTAAACTTCTCTGTCTGTAAGTATCCGGAATATTTTCTTTTTGTTCTACGGCTGTAAGCACCGTAATACCGTATCATTTTGAAATTTTGATCAGGAATGTGTTTGCGACCGCGGGATGCCTGATGTATCTGGCTACATATCGGGCTACCCTTTGTTTGTTTGTGATTCTGGATTCTTTTGGGAGATATACGACAAAACCCTCAGAATAATTCTTGAAAAGTTGGTCTATGAGTTCTGTGCTTGTAGGAAATTGTGTCGTTGATAGCTGCGATTGCCGCATCCACCAAAACTTTCTGTAGAAAACGGTTTCTCCTCACAATGGGCCACAAAGCATCCGAGATTGTGAATACTGCATGCCGATGGGGCACAGTAAATAATGCGTTTTGGAGCGATTTCGCCCACTTGTCCGTGCGATTCTTGCCACAATTCGTGCAGATGCGACTGTTGCATCCGAAATAGACTATTTTGTGATCACAATGTTCGCACTCGTAGGTGAAGAAGCCGCGACTCTCGTCCTTGCAGGACAGCATCTTGTTGACTTCTTTGATTTCGACCCTCGCGGAGGTTATCTTTTTCCGCAAGGTGAAATCCCGCCCCGTAAAGTTGAGATTGTCTTCGAATATTTTAGGTGTCTGACCGTGAGAGGGGCATCGGTAGTAAGACAGAGGAGAACGATGAAAAGGCATGTTCCAGGTGTTAAGATGTCTGGATGCATTAGTTAGATGAATGGTTGGATGGTTATGATAATTAATGCGGAACGAACACAGAGTTATAGTTTATATACCATGAAAAAATCGTTCACTCTGATGTTGTCGAATTCTTTTCCACCATCAGAGCGTATCTCAAATGCCGTATCGGGATATAAACGGCATATTTCTTTATCGTGTTACGAAAAGTGCGCTCAGACATCCGGTATCTCTCCATCATTTCCTTTTTTGTCTATCTACCAAAATGTCACTCCTCCATGAATATCCTGCGGAGTTCCGCAAGTTTTTCCGACGGAATGTTATTCTGAATAAAGTCCCAATTATAGGGTAGATCCATCTCATTGCCTCCTATTTTCAGGATTTGTTGGAAACACATATTATATAAAACTTGCGGCAACAGGTCTGTGGACACAACAACTAAGATATAAAGTCAGAGTCCACAGCTTTAATGAATTTGTGGATTTTTTTCGCCTTATTCCTTCTCCCTTTCCTCTTCTTCCTTCTTATGCATACCCAGGCGGATAAAAATGCCCAGTCCCATTGCAACACTTGCAATTGCCACGCCCACATAGAGTATATCTATACCCAACTCTGCTGGTGACTTGTTTTCGAGAATCATCTCTATGAATACGACACCGGAAATTGATACGACCATTGCAAGCAGACTCTCCTTCAATGTTCCCAGGTCTTCCGTTTTGGGATCTGGGGAGCGACCAAGATTCAGGACCGCCTGTCCTACGATGGTAAAAGTGACGGCGATTAAATAATATTCGGCAATATGAACAAACATAGCAATTGGATTTATTCCGCCATCTATAAGGAATAATATTAGCTCGTAGCAGGAGAAAACGAGTGTAATAGCAGCCAAAAGAATGAATAACAAGCCAGTCATTTTCATCACAAGCCGGCCGAAATAATGTAAAGGGCTGGGTCCACGTAGTTCCTTTTTTTTCTTACCGGTTATTCCGGTCGTATCAGTCATTTCAAAACACACCTACTCAAGATCTTCATAAACACTCGTTTTTTGATGGGCATTTGACTTATCTAATATGTAGTTTAGTTTCATATATATTTATTCTATAATTACATTTAGCTGGTCTGGTATTGGGAATCGTTTGAAAATAGCTCCTATTGCGACCGGATCGGTAGACGATAAAATAGCGCCGAACAAAATATAGATTATCAGAAATAGTAACAGGAATAATACCGGCAATGGCGCCAAGAATCATCATTAGCGTCACCACGGGTAAAATGAATTTTCGACTGAAACGATAAATGGCGGCAGTCAAAACCAGAAATAATGAACATTATTTATATGCTTTAATGTTCATTTATTATACGTGAGGTGATGTTATGAACATTAGTCTAGGCGTGCCCTACGAGGCAGCGATAAAGAAGATTATCGAGAAAGGTTATGCCGGAAACCAGAC
>WSZT01000054.1 GCA_013139985.1 Candidatus Methanophagales archaeon
TAAAATTCTTGTCTACTGTCTTCACATATATCTTCTCGGGACTCCCCATCCGCCTCTTCGCTTCTCTTACAGTACCTTCGGGATTAACCACCGCCTGCCTCTTTGCTGCTACGCCTACTAACCGCTGACCATCCTTTGTGAATGCAACCACCGAAGGAAACATCTTCCCGCCGTATGCGCTTCCTTCCGCACTTGGGATTATCTTCGCATCACCACTTTCATCAACAAAAGCCGCTTCTGAGTTCGTCGTTCCGAGATCAATACCTATTATTCGACCCATTTTTCACTTTACCTTCCTTTATTTATTTAGAATCATAAAAATAAAAAATAAAGAGGGAAAAATTAATATTCCCCTTCCATTCCTGGAGGCATACCGCCACCTGGAGGCATACCGCCGCCACCTGGAGGCATCGCACTCGCACTCGATGCTATTACATCGTCTATACGCAAAATCATCGTTGCTGATTCCGTTCCAGAGCTAATAGCCTGTGTCTTCACCCGTAAAGGCTCGATAACACCCGCTTTTTTCATGTCCGTTGGCTCGCCTTTGAACACGTCTAAGCCGGCAGTTTTCTCACCCTTCTCGTGTGCAGACCTAAGTGCCACGAGCATATCTATGGGGTCTAAGCCAGCGTTCTCAGCAAGCGCCCTTGGAATGACCTCGAGAGCATCTGCAAATGCCTGTATCGCCAGTTGTTCTCTGCCGCCTACACTTGCAGCATATTCACGCAGCTTAAGTGCCAGTTCTATCTCCGCAGATCCGCCTCCGGCTACATACTTGCCATCTTCAAGTGCGCAAGCTACTACTCTCAGTCCATCGTGCATACCGCGCTCTAACTCGTCCACTACATGCTCTGTTCCGCCTCGCAGCAGTATGGACACAGCTTTAGGATTCAGGCATTTTTCCACGAATATCATCTCTTCACCGCTTATCTTCCGTTCATCAACGAGTCCGGCTTTTCCAAGATCGTCTGGTCTAACTTCCTCTAACGTCGTCAATATCTTCCCACCTGTTGCACTAGCCAACTTCTTCATATCGCTCTCTTTTACTCTTCTAACTGCCATTACAGCGGCCTTTGCCAAATAGTGCTGTGCCAGGTCGTCTATTCCCTTCTGACAGAAAAGTACATTTGCACCACTCGCTGTTACTTTGTCCACCATATCCTTCAGCATCTTCTCCTCCTCGTCCAGGAACGCTTTTAGCTGATCAGGTGCGGTAATCTCTATTTTAGCATCCACTTCGGTCTTCTCTATCTCTAAAGCCGAATTTATCAGTGCTATCTTTGCATTTTCAATCTTCTTCGGCATACCCGGATGCACACGCTCCTTGTCTATTACCATACCACTTATCAACTCTGTATCTTCAACGCTGCCACCTACCTTCTTCTCCAACTTTATGTGGTCTATATCTATCTCATGCACGCCTTTTTCCGTTATCGTTTTCACTGCATCCACTGTAAGGTCGACCAGCATATCCTTTGCAACCTCAGCACCTTTTCCGGTCATAGAAGTCGCTGCTATCTTCCCCAGCAACTCTGTATCCTTTGGTGTGATCTCGTATGCTAATCCATCTAAGATCTCGTACGCCTTCTCTGCTGCTAATCTATACCCGGTTGCAATCAATGTTGGATGCACTTCCTGGTCTAGAAGATCTTCCGCTTTCTTCAGCAACTCGCCTGCAATAACGACTGCACTCGTTGTACCATCTCCAACCTCTTCGTCTTGTGTCTTCGCTATCTCAGCCATCATCTTCGCCGCTGGGTGCTCGATATCCATTTCCCTTAATATCGTTGCCCCATCGTTCGTTATGACAACATCGCCCATCGAATCCACTAACATTTTGTCCATCCCTTTTGGACCGAGAGTGGACTTAACTGCGGCAGCAATAGTCTTCGCTGCAAGTATGTTCCTGCTCTGTGCGTCCCTACCTCTTGTTCGTTCACTACCTTCCTTCAATATTAATACTGGTGTTCCACCTAATTGTGCCATTATTTCTATATCACTAGCAGTAAGTATATTTTTAGTTCTATATAAAGGTTACCCTCCCTTTGTGTAATAAGAGGTGATAGTAATGGCAGGATTTGACGACAAAAATATCGTGAAGATGGTTCAAACGCTAAACAAGCATTTGCCCATTGAAAGAAAGACGCTTTTAACATTGCTAAAGGAGGCTAAACCAAGTGTGCAGGGAAGAGATAAGAGCGTTTATCGAATAAAACGCGAAGAACTGGAGTTCATCGCGAAACTGATCCCGAAAGAGGATTATGCTAAATTACGACTGCCAATATACATAGAATTGACGCCCGACTATGGTAGAGGTATCGCGAAGGTGCGTGGAAAGCAGGATAGTGAAATAGTGAGACGGATATTAGGAAAAGAAGATTTGTGGGTGGGCTGTGACGAGATACTTATTTATCGTGACGATGTAAGGAAATTGAGACGGAAATTGCAAACCGCGACACAATATACGTTCCTTTATAGCACGTCTTTTTAACTTTCAAGAAAGAATAATTTTTGATAATCGGACGCAGATGAACGCAGATAATCAGGATTTTAAATATAAGGTTTAGTTGACGGAGGAGAATATTAGAATCTTCAATGCAATGGTGATAGAACTTAAAAGTGAGGGTATTCCTGCGGTTTCTCAATATGCAATAAAGGTGCTCTATGAAAGTGAAGTTAGAGGGAACTCCCAGTAAATAGTTTAGTTTACCAATTTTGATAATTATCATTGAGTGACACTGACTTCACAGATTTACACAGAGGCTACTGTCCCGAAAAGATTATTAAGTTTTTACGGGTTCATAGAACCGAATTTAAAAAATCAATACCCTACTTTAAATCTGTGTTAATCTGCGTTAATCTGCGTCCTAAATAGGTAGAAGTTATACGCCATATTCATTCAAAAAGAAAGCCTTACCAAAGAAGTATCTTACCAAAGACGTATTATATTATACCTAATGATTGTAGGAACGAGAGGTAGCAATCTGGCGGTAGTGCAGACAGAAAAAGTCTGTGAAAGGTTGAGCGAATTGGGTGTGGAATGTGAGATAAAGACAGTGCAGAGTTTGGGGGATGTCATGACTGACAGGGGCTTATATGAAATGCCAACGATAGGCGTTTTTGTTAAAAAGCTCGATATGATGCTTTTGGATGGTAAAATCGACATCGCAGTGCATTCCATGAAGGATATGCCATCAGAGCGTGAGGAAGGGTTAGAGACGTCAGCGGTTTTGCCTCGTGATTCGCCTTTTGATGCGCTCGTGTCGCGGTATAGATTAGACGATATGCCAGAAGGTGCTGTAATAGGGACCTCAAGTGTGAGGCGGCGCTATCAATTTTTGAACTATGTAGGCGAAAGAGGCGTAAACGTAACGATAAAGGACATCCGGGGCAATGTGGACACGCGAATAGCGAAGTTTAGAAGAGGCGAGTACGATAGTGTGATTCTCGCAGAAGCGGGCTTTGAGAGGCTGAAGCTGGATATAGATTATGAACGGCTTGATCGTGACCCTTTTGTGCCTTCGCCCAGACAGGGTATAATCGCTGTGGTTGCGAGGCGGGGGTCGAAAGAGGGTGAGATCTTAAAGCAGATAGACGATTCCGAGACGCGGATAGAAGCGGAAGTGGAAGAGGAGGTATTAAAAGTAATTGGTGGTGGGTGCTCGCTTCCCGTGGGCGTGCATGCAACAGCTAAAGGTAAAGCGGTAGAATTAGCTATTTATGTTGCTGCTTCGGATGCGAGATACAAGTTGGAAAGGGTTGTTCTTGGAAAAGATTATTTGGCAGATGCGAGAGTATTAGCACAAAAGTTTAAGTCTTATCTCTAATTAATTAAAACCTGACACATATACTATACAACTAGAAAATGGACAATGACATATCGTTGCGGGAATATCTTTATTCGCTCAGGTTCTACTTATTGTTTGTTTCCATTATTTTTATTGGCGCTATTGTCATTGGCTATGCGGGTTTTCTAAGCGATGTATTTAGTGCGCCTCTGGAGTGGATTGAGGAGCTTAGTGAGGGCATAAAGGATTTTACAGATATTTACCCTGCATGGCTGATTTTCATGGTTTTTTTCGTTGTGATATTTCTGAATAACGCTTTTACTTGTTTCCTTGATATTATATTGGGGCCGCTATTAGGTATATTTCCACTCTTTTCTGTAATTCTCAATGGCGGCTTGATCGGCTGGTTCGCGCAGGAGGAGGGCCTAATTGTCTTTCTTGCTATAGTGCCGCATGGGATGTTTGAGATACCTGCTTTTTTGCTCAGTGCCGCAATTGGCTTGAAACTGGGCCGAGAGGTTTTGAAACGGAAAGAAGAGCGGCATTTGAAAGATGAATTGCGAAAAGGCCTGAGAACATATCTCATTCTGGTTCTGCTGCTGCTGCTTATTGCCGCACTCATTGAATCAGGTTTGATTATTGCAGCACTGTTTCTTATTTGATTAACTTGACATTCGTTGTCAGATTAATTATATCAGCAAAAATAGCTAATCTATACAAAAAGGGACAAGGACAAAATGGCAGCGATGAACTTCAAAGAAATAGAAGATAAATGGCAGCATAGATGGGAAGAGCGCAAAATCTTTGATGCCGATATAGGAGGCGTAAAAAAGTTCTTTCTGAGTGTCCCGTACCCATACACCTCAGGACCGTTACACATAGGTCATGGGAGGACATATACATTAGGCGATATAATAGCGCGATTTAAGCGATTGCAGGGCTATAACGTGCTATTCCCTATGGCGTTCCACGTTACTGGAACGCCGATTTTAGCTATTGCCGATAGTATTGCAAAAGGCGAAGAGACGGTCGTGGCGCGATATAACGATTACATCGCGATATATGAAGGTGCGGCAAAGGTAAAAGAGATAGTCAGTAGCTTTGGCAAGCCGGAAAACGTTGCAAATTTCTTCGCCGATCGTATCTCAGACGACTTTAAGAGGATGGGGTATTCCATAGACTGGCGGAGGCAGTTCAATACCACAGAGCCTATGTACAACAAGTTCATCGAATGGCAATTTAAAAAGCTTTACGATAAGGGCGTAATAACGAAAGGGAAATACCCTATTACTTATTCTATTGACGATAAATCTGCAGTTGGAGAGGACGACATAGAAGATGGCGATATAACTAAAGTAACGACTATTGAGCATACGACCATAAAGTTCAAACTTTCTGACATGGATTCTTACTTAGTCGCAGCAACGCTACGTCCTGAAACCATATTCGGCGTTACTAACCTATGGATCAACCCTGCGGCACGATATGTTAAGGTAAAGGTAGGGGGCGAGTTCTGGATAGTATCACGAGAAGCCGCCGAGAAATTAGGCTATCAGCGAGAAGAAATTGCGGCTATGGATGAACTACCGGGTGAATATTTCTTGGGTAAGCACGTTAAGACGCCAATAGGCGATAGAGAAGTGCCCATTTTACCTGCGAGCTTCGTTGATGCGGATGTAGGCACTGGCGTGGTCTATTCGGTTCCGGCACATGCGCCCTATGATTATATCGCATTAGAGGATTTGAGACGTGCGGAAGGGGTTGAGATAGCGCCAATACGGATAATAGACATAGAAGGGTATGAAATGCCCGCGAAAGATATTTGTGAACAAATGGGTATAGAAAACCAGTCGGATGAGCGGTTAGAGGAAGCCACACAGATAATCTATAAAGACGAATTCTATCGCGGTGTATTGAATGAAGTTTGTGGCGATTTTGCGGGTGTTAAAATCGCAGCGATAAAGGATGCAGTTAAGGATTGGTTAAAGGGCGAAAAGATAGCAGATGTATTCTATGAGACTTCGAGGAAGGCGGTAACGAGAGGTGGCGGTAAAGTTATTGTTGCCGTCTTGCAAGATCAGTGGTTTATAGATTACACACCAAAATGGTGGAAAGATTTGGGGCATAAACTCGTTGATGGGATGACCTTCTATCCGGACAAGTACAAGGCGTATATGCATGACATTGTCGATTGGTTAGCGTTTAGACCATGTGCGCGGAAAAGGGGTCTGGGCACCGAGTTCCCATTTGAAAAGGGCTGGATAATTGAATCTCTGAGCGATTCTACAATCTACATGGCGATGTACACCATAGCGCACCTACTAAGGCAACTGCCCGTGGATGCGTTAACTGAGTCGTTCTTCGATTATGTCTTTTTAGGACTCGGCGATGCCGAAACAATGTCAAAGGCGATAAACGTTGACGCTACGATTTTGAACAGGATAAAGAACGAGTATGAATACTGGTATCCGAATGACCTGCGGCACACTGCGCCACCGCACCTATCAAACCATCTGGTTTTCTTCTTGATGCATCACGCCGCGATATTTCCCGCAAGTAAGTGGCCGAAGGCTATCACACTGAATGAATTGATGATAAGAGAAGGGCGGAAGATGTCAAAGAGCAAAGGGAATGTAATTCCATTAGCTGATGTCTCCAAACTCTATGGCGTGGACATATACCGGCTTTATTGTGCTATTAATGCTGATTTCGCAAGCGTAGTCAACTGGCGTGAGCAGGATACAGAAGCGTTAAAGAAGCGATTTAATGTGTTGGCAGAGCTATTTGAGGGTAGTGTTGGCATAGAATCACTAAAAGAGGCTGAGTTCACGCATACCGATCGCTGGCTGCTATCTAAATTTTACAGTCGGTTACAGGAATCAATTGAGCGGTTTGATGCGTTTAGAATACGCGAAGCGGGAATAAATATGCTGTTCAATGTACTGAACGATATAAGATATTATGAGCAGAGGGAGAGCGCGGATAGACGGAAAAGGATTGTCCGGAACATTCTGGAGGATTGGCTGATTGTTCTATCGCCAATTGTACCGCATATCTGTGAAGAGGTTTGGCATAAGCTACACGATACGTTCATTTCTGTGCAGACACTGCCGGAGCTAAAAGTGGAGTTTATTGATAATCGTGTGGAGCGCGAGGAGGAGTATTTGGTCGCGCTCATTGGCGATATAAAGGAGATACTGAAGATAGCTAGAATCAAGCCCGGTAAAATTTATGTCTATACTGCGGAAAACTGGAAATGGGAGATATTCCGCGCGATAAAGGATTTACCGGATAAGGATAAGATTAAAGAGGCGATAAAGATCAGGAAGGATAATCTTTTTAGCACCGTGGATTTCGTGAAGCAGGTGATGAAAAACCTTTCTTTTAAAAAGAAAGCTTTACCAAAGAAAGAAAATACTTTATATTTCGAGCTTGATGAGGCTGAGGTTCTGGCACGTGAGAAGGAGTATTTAGCGGACGAGTTCGGCTGTGAAATACTGATAAATGAGGTGTACGATCCGAAGGGTAAGCAAAAGTTCGCTATTCCGCTTAAGCCGGCTATTTATGTGGTGGGGTGAATCTTATATAAACAAATGGGTTTAACATATCCAACATAAAAATAATGCGTGATAGAAAAATGGAAAAAGAGCAATTTAATTTGGTGGCTTATGCAGTTGCAATGGAGGATTATGATAGAGCCTTAAAGATAGCTAAAGAGTTAAAAGAGTATTCATGCGTGTTCGGTTAAGGGGATTTGTAAGTCTATTCTATTTAAACATACCAAGATAACTGTATATTTGCAAAAACAGATGTTGTTTCTTTAGGGTTAATTTGTTAGATTTGAACGTTTAAAAACTTATATATCATTTGTTACAATGTAACAGTCAAATGAAAAAGGATAAAGTGATACTAACAAGGGTAGATGAATTTATCG
>WSZT01000132.1 GCA_013139985.1 Candidatus Methanophagales archaeon
CTCGCCCTCTGCCATTGAAACTTCTCTTGACTTCTCGCCCTCTGCCATTGTAACTTCTCTTGACTTCTCGCCCTCTGCCATTGTAACTTCTCTCGTCTTTTCCGATCCTTCTTTTATTACACTTGTCGTCTCGTCTTGCTTCTCAAGCATCGCATCCATTTTACCGAGCATGGTATCCTGCTTCCTAAGCATACCTACACCCGCCTGCGCCATCTTCGAAAGCTGAAAAACCATCAAAGATTGCCTAAACGAGTCAATACTCCTTACCTCTTCTCCATAATCCTTTACTTCCACTGATTCTACAGAAGCTCCTGGTGCATAATTCGATTCCGCAAACGCAATAAACCGTTTAATCCGCTCTTCCACTCCTTCAACCCGAACAATTAAGTGCTGCTCGCCCTCTACCAATACATTTCGCGCATCGAATTTTTCGATGAATACGCTTTCCGCTTCGCTCAATAAAAATAGCCGATATCCAACATCGTGTACCTTCCCCTTTATCGCTATTTCCTTCGCTTTCATCTATTTCTTCCCTTTGTATCTATATAGAAGACGATGCAAGTTAAACCGGTATCCTGCATTATCTTCTTGTGTTACTCTTGTAAAATCTCGTGGTTTTTAAGATTCGCTATACAAATACAACCTTCTTATTCCTATGTTCCTATAAAATTTATGATAAAGCGCGTTTATAAATCTAATGAGTGAAATGAAGCTCTCGCAAAAGAGGTGATTTAGTTAGATGTCCCAGGAAGAGGTATTCGAGAAGGAAAAGAGGTACATGATGCCGGTCTACAAGAGACCGCGAATAGTGATAGAATCAGGTAGAGGCGCAAAAGTAACGGATTACACAGGAAAGGAGTATATAGATTGCGTTGCAGGGATTGCAGTAAATGCCGTAGGATATAGCCACCCGGTAGTGTTAAAAGCGTTAAAAGAGCAAGCGGATAAGCTAATGCACATCTCGAATTTGTATTATACCGAGCCGCAGGTGAGACTTGCGGAGAAGCTATCAGCGATAAGCGGCATGGCCAAAAGTTTTTTCTGCAATTCGGGTGCGGAAAGTGTAGAAGCGGCATTGAAGCTGGCAATTAAAACGACCGGTAAGCACAAATTTATAGCTACGGAGGGCAGTTTCCATGGCCGAACCATCGGTTCCCTGAGTGCAACGTTCGGGACACGGTTGAGAGCCGTATTTGAGCCGTTATTAGTGCAAGACGTAAAATTCGTGCCATACAACGATGCAGCAGCAATTGGTGCTGTAATCGATAAAGACACCGCGGCAGTTATATTAGAGCCTATACAGGGTGAATCTGGCGTAATCGTGCCTTCAGGTGGGTATTTGAAAGCGGTAAGGGATATATGCGACGATAAAGGCGTATTATTGATTTTAGATGAGATACAGACCGGGTTTGGTCGCACAGGCAAATGGTTCTGTAAAGACCATGAGGGTGTAGAGCCGGATATAATGACATTAGCAAAAGCAATGGGTGCGGGATTCCCAATAGGAGCAATGCTCGCGAAAGAGGGGATAGAATTTGAGGCCAGTGAGCATGGGTCTACCTTTGGCGGTAATCCATTGGCGTGTGCCACTGCATTAGCGGCTATAAAAGTTATAGAAGCGGAAAAGTTAGTGGCGCGGTCAAAAGAGCTCGGTGAATATTTCATGGATGCTGTCGGGATCGGGTCCAATCCAATAGTGAAGGAGCTAAGAGGAAAAGGGCTGATGATCGCGATTGAATTAACGAAACCATGTGCAGAAATAGTGGCTGATGCGCTCGAACGCGGGATATTAATTAATTGCACTTCTAATAACGTGATAAGGCTGGTGCCACCACTGGTTATAAGTAAGGATGAGCTAGATGCGGTGATTTCGGTTTTGCGTGAGCTCATCAAATAGAATTGGCGTGCATGTTTACCGCTGAGGGCACAGTCTAAAAAACCTCGTGATTTATCACCGCGGAGATCGCCGAGTGCGCAGAGTTTAAGACAAGAGCGTTCCAATCCACGCTTGCGTTCTCTGATGCATCTGCGATAAAATTAGGGGGTATAGTGATTCCGCTAAAAAATGGGGACAACTACGAACAACGTCTATCTATACTCCTGAACTTTTGACTATTCACAACCCGGGATTATCACGAATGTGTACCAATTATCACTTTCCTCTAAATACCGCACATACGCTATCCAAAAATCATTTTGTGCGTAAATAATAGAAGGTTGTCGCTCATGGGCTGAATTGTCATCTACAACCTTCATCTTCTCGATGAAGTTCCAGTTGTTGTCATATTTCTTCATGTATATACCCCACGTTCCGGTCTCGGTGGATGCATATGCTATTGCGAATTGATTATTGACGAAGGCTATTGATGGATAAGTTTGACGTGATGTTTCGAACGTGATTTGCTTCTTGAACACGTCTAGATTCAGGTTTGAGTTGAGCCGTTTCACGTATATATCTCGATTATCGGTCTCCATAGAGTAATAAGCCACGTAAAAGTAACCGTTTGCATATGTTATGGACGGTCCGTCCTGAAGGGAGCTTTTCGATGTCACACGAACTTGTTTTAGCGGGTTCCAATTAGAATCGAATTTCTTTATGTATATATCGCCATTCCCTGTCTCCCAGGATTGATAAGCCAGGTAGAAGTACCCGTCTTTATAGTAGAGAGCGGGCAAGTCCTGACATGATTGCAGTGCAGTAAGATATTTCTCGCCTTTTGTACATGCGAATGAATTCGGGTTGTATTCCTTGACAATCACATCGTAATCGTTCTTATTCGCACCTTCTGCATTTGATATATATGCGACATATAATTTATCATTTGCGAATGCTAATGAAGGACTGTCATAGTACGCGCTACCGCTTACTACTTCCACTTTCTTCTTGAAGTTCCACAGGTAGTCGAATTTCTTTATACATATGCCGTAGTTCTTTTCGATTGACTGATATGCCACGTAATAAAAACCATTGGCATATACTATTGATGGACGGTCCGTGTCCGATGGGTCGGACGTAATTTGGACTTTGCATTCTGGTGTTGGCGTGGGATTGTGTGGTGGCCCGTTTACTTGAAGCGCAAAGTAGCTCTCCCACGGCTTCATCAGCGGGCAAATATCCTCATCTCCGTCTATACTATGATGGGAACCGCCAATTCCATCTCCGTCTGTATCGCTACCTTTATAATCGCTCCAGTAGTTACCCAAATAGTATTTGTGTGTACTACCTTTGAAACTGTAAGTCATTTTTGATGGTGAGTGCCAGATGTTGGTTGAGTCCTTAGAATAAACGTTATTGTGGTTATCCATAAAATTATTCAGGTATATCTTGTTGTTATGTGAATCCATGAGGTAGATACCTTTGTTTTCATTGTTCTTAGCAGTGTTTTTTGCTATTATGTTACCGCTCGAACTCCAGAGTCCAATACCAACGTAATGGTTAGAGTTTGCAATGTTATTACGGATTTCATTATTGTTTGATGTGTCTATAGCTATACCATGATAGTTAATACTGTTTGAAGCGTCATTATCGTCTATCCTGTTGTCGTTTGACTTCACAAGGCTGATGCCATTGTTTCCATTGTTCTTAGCAGTGTTTTTTGCTATTATGTTATCGCTTGAACTCCAGAGTCCAATACCAAAGTAATGGTTAGAGTTTGCAATGTTATTACGAATCTCATTATTGTTTGATGCGTTTAAAGATATACCATGGTGATTAACACTGTTTGAAGCGCCATTATCAATTATCCTGTTGTGGTCAGAAGCTTTGAGGCGGATGCCACTCGCACCATTGCCCTTAGCTGTATTGTCCATTATTATGTTACCGTCTGATTTCCAAAGTCTAATACCGTGATACTGGTTATTTTTTGCAACGTTATTTGTTATCTCATTCGAGGAGCCTGATAAATGGATGCCTATATAGTTATCCTCACAAGTGTTTTCAACAATAACGTTATTGTTGGATTTTACATATATCCCCGCATAGGAGGATGGCTTCGCATTGACACAACAGAATCCTTTGACGGTACAGTTATCTGCCGTTATATTGATTGCATCTCCAGAACCGTGAGCATCAATCTTCGGGATTCCATCTCCTATTAGCGTTAGTCGCTTATTCAAGTCCACCGTTTCAGTGTATGTGCCGCTATAGACAAAAACAGTATCACCACCATTTGCATCGTTTATCCCTTCTTGTATTGTATCCCATCTGTGATTTGCCAAGTCGTCCGTGAAATCATCATTAACGTATATTGCTTTTGTGCCACTAATTGTTATCTGTTTATAAGCTTGATTGTTATCCTCTCGGGATTCTGATACTGAATCGTATGGGTCTACCAGCACGAAAATGTCGTGTGTGCCCAGAATTGCGGCCCAAGTTACTTGAATGGTCCCGGTGCTTTCATGTGCAATACCTGATATTTTCCGGTCTGTCCCGATTTGAGTACCACCCGCGTCGGGATCGCCATCGAAGAACTGCACAATAATATTACTTGCATCAGCAGTTCCGATGTTGTGTATTGTTGCTGATATTGTGACTATATTTTCATTGGAACTGACCCAGATGTTATCACTAGTGAGCGTCAGATCTGGTAGGTCCATAGCACTAAAAGACATCATCATTGTGCCGATTGCACTATGATTTGCATCATCTTTCGCAACCACATCAAAAGCAAAATCGTTTTGCGTGCTGAAAGTAATATCTATAGAAACATTCTTTTGCTTCCCTCCTAATAAATCACCAATATCATGCGTTAAAGCAGTGGAAGTAACGTTCTCTGGTAAAAGTAGTTGCACTTGAACACTATTCGCAGTTAAATCACCTAAGGGCTTGCCAAGAAATAAGTTGGCAACTTTATTAACTAAAAGTGCATATATGTCATTATGGAGGATATAGAACAACATAAAAATTGGCTAAAAGTTTTGGCACTGGCAAATGAATCGCTAAAA
>WSZT01000109.1 GCA_013139985.1 Candidatus Methanophagales archaeon
AAGAGGCCATAAAATTCCACCTTGAAGGATTAAAGGAGGGGGAAATAGCTATTCCTGAGCCATCCACTAAAGCTGTATCCATCGAGGTGACAGCATAGTTGATTTATCAAGACAAAATAATATTCCACCATTCAAGAAACAGATACTAAAAGTTTTAGAATCAGAAAAAGCATCAAAAATAGGAGCAAAGAATGAGTGACGCATCACAGATCCCGCATTACCGATCACGCATCACCATGAGGGGGATATTTGAAATGACAAAAACAGCATTAATAACCGGCATAAGCGGACAAGATGGAGTATACTTGGCAAAATCCCTTTTGGAGAAAGACTACGAAGTATTCGGCACATACAAAAGATTTTTAAGTGCAAAGATAAAAATAGTCTTGGTGATAAATATGGGGATAAGAGTGAAAGCAATGTATGAGGAGTGTTTTGAAGCTTTTGGAGTAGCTGGGTTTGGAGGGGGAATAGAATGAGTGAGGCGTTATTAAAAGAGATCTACAGTGAGGTTGTAGGTATAAGAAGAAAGCTCGAATTACTCGAAGATGCTATAATTCCGAAAGAGAAGGTCTCGGAAGAGGAACTTCTCGAGATACAGAAATTAAAAGAAGAATCTGTAATAGGGGAGCATGTAGAGTGGGAAGAACTGAAAAGAGAACATTCGTTGTGAAGTTACATGTATAAGATAGTGATTCACAATAAGGTTGCTAAACGGCTCAAAACAGTTTCAAAGTCACATTTAAGAAGTTTATCCGCACTATTAGAAGCTCTGAAAACGAATCCTGTTCCATGGAGAGATTTTGACCTGAAAAAGATCGTGGGTGCTGAGAATACGTACAGAGTTAGGATTGGAGATTACAGAGTCGTCTATTTCATCGAAAAGGAAAGGGAAACGATATATATCTTAAAATTTGAACTTAGGGAAAAGGTTTACAAGAGATGAGAGGGGGGGGAATGTTTTTTGGAAAAAGAAATAAATCAGTGTAATCTGTGTTAATCAGTGTCTCAAAAAAGAACCACGTCCGAAATCGTAAACCAACGCCTGCAAAAAATCGCTAAAGCTTTTATGATTGAAAATAAATCTGTGTTGATCTGTGGTTAATCTGTGGTTAAAAATGTCCGACAAGAGGCTAAAGGGTAATGGGTAAAGAGGGTCCTAAATTTAAAGAACTTAGGGTTTGGCAGAAGGGTAAAGACCTTGCTATTTACATCTATCAAATAACAAACACCGGCGATTTTGCAAAGGATTATGGTTTAAAAGATATCCAAAAAGAAACTTTTTAGGAGATAGAGAAAGGATGTATAGACATATCAAGTTTAAAGATGCTTTCAAATTCAAAATCGATAGCTGCACGCGCGGAAACATTTTGCCTTTTATATACCTCTCGTACAAAGATGAAATAGGATATTTATTGTGCAATAGCTAAGCTAGTAACTGCCGCATCTGAATTGACTTTTTAGGATGATAAGAGGACCGGCACAGTGCAGCGAGAGCTGTGAATTATTTTGGATTGTTTATTGATGGCAATTAATCAAAATGGAAACGGTAGAAGAAATCGTTAAAATCTGTGATAAAGGACAGATAATCCTGCTACAGAAGATAAGAGAGAAGGAAGGAAGGGCTGAAAATAGTGGATTTAATGATGGTAGGTTATAGGGGTGGATTTAATAAAAAGAGGACTTTATATATCCAGAGATATAACATTTAAGAAAAGGGGGAGTAAAAAAGATGCCAATAGCATTGGAAAGGATAATGAAAGCTGTGGAAACTATTGAATTTAAAGGAACTGAAGAAGGGATAGCAGAAAAATGGTTGGGTGCTTTCGAGGGCGTTGTTCCTGAGGGGATGACCAGCACAGGATATATCAAGAAGCTGAGAGAGAGTTGCTATGGGAAGTTTTAGGATTTTTCTGGAAGCAAACAGACTTCAAAGTGAACAGCCACTTGATCCTTTTGATTCCATAGGACTTGGCATAATCCTCGTAAAGTCTGCTATACGGGTAAGTAGAGATGATGAATTCATAAAGCTTGCAAAGAAGTTAAATGTAGAAGCATACACTCCTGAAGAGTTCTTAGAGAGCTATTTCCCAAATGTTTTTGGACTGATTAAGGATGATTTAGGAATCACAAAAGAAAAGTGACTTTGTAGTGAACGATGCAAGAGAGTATGCGAACCATGAATATTGCCAGATTCATTTGCCTTCCACGGGTGTTGGTGGGCATTGCATCCCTCTTTACCCGTGGTTTTTGATTAAAGAGATGGAGAAGAGGGAGAAGTAAACGATGAGATGGTCAACTATTGGGCGGAAAGAATCGTTTTGGAGTGTATGAGAATAAATAAACCGTTAAACGAAATTAAAATCTGTGTGAATGGGATAACGTTTAGAGAGGGCGTGAAGGAATTGTATCACAGCAGGAATCTGGCTCTGGCAAAATTGCTTTCGGAGAAAGGATTAAATGTTTATGTTTATGATGAGTTGTTTTCAAGAGAGGAAATTGAAGAAAT
>WSZT01000095.1 GCA_013139985.1 Candidatus Methanophagales archaeon
CAATCCAGTTAAGGTGGTGGATACACTGCCAGCTGGAATGAGCTTTGTCATCTCAAGTTTAGAAATGGAGATCTCAGAAGGGCAAATAACCTGGAGTCATATAGGCCCCCTAGTTGCGGGCGAATCAAAAGTAATCTGGCTTGTTGCGCACATAGAGGAAGAAGCAGTATGTGTGCTAAACAACTCTGTTAATGTTACTGGCGCTCTTCCTACCGGAGACGATGTTCACAATTGCGGAACGGCACAGGTCATCGTGATAGGCGTAATTGTGTAACCAAATAAAAATTAGCTAAACAAATACAATATCTTATTTCTTCTCCCACACGTACAAATCCAGCACCTGTGACAGCGTCTTCCCACGTTTTATCTCCTCTAGCACTCGCTCCTCGTTTTTCCAGACCTCTTTCGCTCGCCTTGCTATTTCATACGCGCGCGCCTTCGGAACGACCACAACACCGTTATCATCGCCTATAATCCAATCTCCGGGTTCCACTTCCTGTCCCCCGCATGTTATCGCTGCATTTAGTTCCCCAAACCCTTTTGGCTCGCCTGCATTCGGCACCACGTATTTCGCGAATACTGGAAACCGCAATCGCCTTATTTCCGCCACGTCTCGTACCGCGCCGTCTATAACAATACCCGCAATACCTCTCTGCTTACAACTCCATGATGCGAGTTCTCCCCATATGGCTACCTGCTTCGAGCCCGCATAAACAACTATCACCTCTCCTTCTTTCGCAACATCCGTTGCCTCTACCGGTTTCGCCCAGTCGCCCTCAAACGTCTGTACGACAACAGCCTTACCGACAAGCTTTATATCATCAAATAGCGGTTTTATACCGCGCATTACACCCTTACGATGCATTGCATCTGATATATTCGGTGTAGACACCTGCATAAACAACTTAAAAATCCGTGTATCTAATGTCTCCTGCTCTTTTCCACCTTCTCCCTTCCTCCATCCCAAATCCATACTTTCTCTTATCTTCGCCGTTGATTCTTTTACCTTTGCAGATCTCGTTATGTTCCCACCCACAATAATAACATCAGCGCCCAAACTCACCGCTTCTGACGCCAGTTCCGCATCCACGCCACCTGCTACTGCCAATGGCGTGTTTAGCTCTGCTGATACTTTCTTCAAAAGATTTAATGTATCCATACCCTGCATCTGCTGATCTATTCCCACATGCACACAGAAATAATCCACACCCAGCCCTTCCAATTCCTTCGCTCTTCTCACCGGGTCCTCTGCGTTTATTATATCCACCATAACAGCAACACCGTATTTACGCGCGGATTTTATCGCCTCCTCTATCACAGCGTTATCCGCAACTGCCAATATAGAGACCACAGACGCACCGGACTTTGCTGCCATCTCCACTTCTATTGCACCCGTGTCCATCGTCTTCATATCTGCAACTATCGTTACATCAGGGAAAGCGTCCCTCAACGTTCTTATTGCATTCATCCCTTCACTTTTTATCAATGGCGTTCCAACCTCTAACCAGTCAGCACCACCTTCTATACTCTCTTTACCTATTTCTACCGCTCTTTTCAACTCGAGCAGATCGAGAGCGACTTGTAGTATCTTAAACGTCATTGTTATAATCTAATAGCTTAGCGTTTAAATAGCTGTGGTTGCGGAATGATCAGAGCGAAGGTCAATTATGTTAGCAGACCATGAGATAACGCCGATTTTCACATATCTTTCTTTAAAAAAGAAAGAAAGCGTTACCCAAGGGGGTAACGTATCATGAAAAAACGAAAAGCTTTTACATGATCATGATACGTAGTTACCATACAGAGAAATAATATAAATGTACAGACAAAATGGCGGCTGGCTCGTGGTGCGTATCCGAAAAGGGGATGAACACCGAAGGGATGCCACTGTGGAAGGGCACGTTAGATATACCCCCAAAAATAGGAGATGATACGAAAAAAATGAAGAGAGGAGTAAGTACGAGGAGTAGATGGGAAATCATCCAGGATATTTTAGATGTGATCGTGACAACGGAAAATAGGGCAAAAAAGACCCGCATCATGAAAATGGCGTATTTGGATTGGAAAAACTTCCAGCGACATTTCGGCTTCCTGATAGATAGTGGCTTTATAGTGGAAATAGATGACCCTTCTGAAGGAACAGTCTATGGACTTACTAGGCGGGGCAAAGAGTTAAGGTCGAAATTAAAGGATCTAGAACTTGTAGTATCTGTATAACAAAGGAACATGACCCAAGTAAATCACATGAATTTGCTTAAAGAGAAAAGTGTCTTGGTATTAGAGTGGTAAAGGGGTATATCACCCATATCAAGCCCGATTACATCCTGCAAGTGTTTTAGCCTTGCTATATAAATATGCCTTCGCTATTACTATATCTATCCTACAACCTTAAAAACCGGGCAGGTGTGCGCCCCGCCAGAGTACTTATCGCTTTCATAGGTATATGCACCACTCAGTTTCACCTGCTTGCCGATTAGTTCTGGTGTGGCGCTCAGCATCATAATCGAGCCGCCCTATAACACAAGGTCCCTCTTTTGTCTCCACTATGCAGGACATATAAGGGACATCTGATCCACTTCAAAGCCTTCGGGCTGCACACTGATTACCATAAACGTCGTCAACTCACCTTCGCCACACAATTTTGTTCTTTCAAGGCTCCGACTACTGCACCATTGGCAAACGTGCGTAGGATGGCAAGTTATTTTACCGCACGATGCACATTTCAGCCCCAATAATCGCCCTTCTTTCAGGCCCGCTTCATAGTCCTCATAGGTTAAAACGGTATATACCGTAGATAACTCCTTCTTTATCTCCTCTTGCGCCATTCCAGCCATTTTCTTCTCACTCATAATCCCTTTTTGGGCATGGTCCATGTGCCTTTATCGGCGGCATCATGCCATGTTTATTATAGCTCAGAGGCAGTATAAAAGAGTATAAGAAAAACTAATACGCGTCAGTGCTACATAAGAGGAATGAAGATGAAAAACATAATTGAAACCGCTAAGGACTACAAAGAACACATATGTGGCAGAAAGAAAAAGCAAAAATAGTTTCCTCTTGCCTTGCCTCTTAGAAAAAGGTCCTGTTCTTATACGCACTATATTCTTTTCCAAATTTTCTTGTGAAAATCTGTGTAATGTTGTGGTTTGCTAAACAATATTTAGACTACATCACGATTTCTCCTTCTTTGTCTTATTCGCACAACGGTACGCAATTCGTGTGGGTTCCGGCAGTTTGTGCTTGCGGATACAACTTTTTATTATCGACAGCGAAGTTTCCAGCGATACCTTATGCCCGGGCGCTACGATTATCGGCTTACTGCCTTTCTTACTCTTGAGATAATAGCCAACAGCCCTATCCAGGTATTTTATCACATTCGCTTCGCCTTCTTCTCGTGGTACTTCGCCACTGCCACAGAGGCTACTCTTTGTCACGCCTATCGTTGCCACGTTTAAGATAACACCTACATACGTAGCTAATCCCGCAAACCGCGGATGGTTTATTCCACATCTATTTATTATTAACAGGTCGGGCTTGTTTTTCAGTGCGTAAAAAGTCTTTAATATTGCCGGCGCTTCTCTAAATGAGAGAAGACCGGAGATGTACGGGAAATCCACCGGCATCTTGGAATAGGAATAGTTAATGAACTTCAAAGACGGATATTCAAGCACGACGATCGCGGATACAATCATCTCTTCGGCTTGTAATCCGTAGAAAAACGTCTGATCTGTGCCTGCGATTGTTTTTAGCTCTTTTTGATTTATCGCATCTGCGATTACTGCTTTTGATGCTATTTCGTCCTGTATGCGGTACAGTGCCCGCAATTTGGTATCCGTCCCAGAACACCAATGCCCGCTCATTGTAGCTCTTTCAACCTCTCACGCATATTCCGCCAATGGCTCCCTTTCCAGTATATCCGGCCACAGCGATTACAAATCCAGAAATCACACTCTCCGATCATGCTCGTAGGCACATAACTTTTCTCCCGCAGTATATCCTCTTCCTCTTCTTCCCTCACTTTTCTCAATCGCCCATTACACAGACTACATCGGATCGAAACGGGTTCAAGATTTAGGTTCTGGTAATGACGAAGCAGTTCCTTCAATTGCCCCATCACCACACCGGTTTTTATATGGACGCATTGAACACCCTTTCTCGTTGCGGAAGCTGCGAGGATCTTGTCTCGAGTGAGCAATATTCGCGCTTCGTGCTCTGCCAGAGCGGCGAGAGTTTCATCCTCTCCAACGCATTCACCCTTTACTTCCGCAGCGTAAATGGTATCGTATCCGAGGATACGGAGCCATGTGCTCAGCTTCCCCAACATTCTATCAGTTACGAATCGGATGGTTTCCTCCACTTCTTTCTCTATAATCACCATTTTGATCTCTCTGCACATTCGTTCAATTGAATCGTAAGTTGCGCAGAGGTGTTTCCACTACAGCAAACAAAGATTGTTTATATCATGAGGTAATGATCTATATATGTGTTGAGGTTTTTTTCTTTATTTATTTAGAAAGAGGCGAAAAAAATGAAAAGGGAATTGATGGCGGGACTAATAGCCGTACTTGTAATTGCATCAGTTATGATGTTTTCTGGTTGCGTAGAGGAAGAGAAGAAGATGAGTGTTGCAGATATAAAAGCAGACGTGCTTGCCAATGCTGAAGAGACAGATACCTACAAGTTTGACATGGATGTGACGATGAAAATGTTACTGAGCAACGAGACTAATGACACAGAAATGACAACGATAAGTAACGGACGTGGCGTATTGGATGTTGCAGACAAAAGAATGAAGTTGTATATGAATACGAGCATGGAAACGAATGAGACAACCGAAGTGCCGGGGCCAATGGAAATGGAGATGTATTTAATCAATACCACCATGTATACGAAGATGAACCTGGGTATACCGGGGCTACCACCACAATGGACAAAGATGGAAATGCCTGAGGGCTATGAGGAACTTTGGGCCTCTCAGAACCAACTAGAACAACAGATGGAGCTATTGGACATCTCGGAAGTGGAGCTTTTAGCGGATGAAGAGTTGAATGGTGTGGATTGCTATGTGCTAAAAATCGTGCCAGACATGGAGAAGTTCTGGAATTCTACGATAGCTGCCGTAATGGATAGATCAACACAAGGCTTAGCACCCGGCATAGACCTCCAGAAAATACTGAAGAGCATGTCCACGAAGGAATGGATTGCAAAGGATACCATGTACCCAATGAAGACACAAATGGCGGTACGCTTGGTGGTGAGTTCAGAGGACCTGGCTATTCCGGATACGGTAGAGAGATTTACAATGACCGCAGACGAAAAGGTTGAAATGCTATTCTACGATTATAACCAGCCAGTCTCGATAGAGTTACCAGAAGCGGCAGAAGCGGCTGCCGAGCCGCCCTTGATGCAGATGCTGAATCAATCCGATTTTAATCAAACAGCACTAAATCAAACAGCTACAACGACCGAATAAGTACGGAAGAGGACTTTTTCCTCTTATTTTTTTTCTTGAAACAGAAAAAGTACTCGCTCAAAATTCAATATTTTCCCACCTATAATCTCTATCCCTTCCGCACTCAGAAGTCCTATCTTCTTATCCAATCCCAAACTATAACCGCCAAGATCACCGCTACTTCTCACGACACGATGACATGGTATGATAATAGGATACTGATTTCTCGCCACTGCTTGCCCGACAGCACGAGCTGCACTAACTGTGCCTGTTATTACCCGCGCTATCTCGCCATAAGTGGTTACTTTACCTTTGGGGATCTGCTTCACTCTATTCAATACAGCCTCCTGGAACTTTACGGTCATAGTTTAAAATATAATACCGTTCATATTAGAAACGATAGCGTATGCAAGAGGTAAAAACGGTAAAAATCCTGGATACCACATTGAGAGATGGTGAGCAAACACCGGGGGTATCATTAACGCCGGAACAGAAGCTGCAGATTGCTAAACAACTAGACATATTAGGCGTTGACTTCATAGAAGCGGGAACTGCGATTATTTCGGAAGGCGAGCAAAAAGCGATAAAGGCAATAGCAGATGAAGGTTTAAACGCAGAAATCAGCTCCTTTGCACGGCTTTTGAAGGGCGATATTGACGCTGCGATTAAATGCGGTGTTGACACAGTTAATTTAGTTGCACCTGTTTCGGACGATCACATAAAGAAGAAATTGAGGAAAGATCGGGAAACACTAAGAAACATGACCATTGAGATGTCAGAATATGTAAAGGGGCATGGCTTAATGGTGGAAATCAGCGCCGAAGACGCATCACGAGCGGATATGGGATTTTTAAAATCCTTCTTTTACGATTTGGATCAGATTGTTGACCGTTTAAGCTTCTGTGATACCGTTGGCGTGCTCTATCCGGAGCGTACGAAGGAGATGTTTCAAGCTCTTTGTAGTTGCGACACGCCCGTATCCGTGCACTGCCACAATGACTTCGGATTGGCGACTGCGAATTCAGTAGCTGCTGTTATGGCGGGTGCGAAGGTGGTGCACGTAACGGTGAATGGACTTGGCGAAAGAGCAGGTAACGCATCCTTAGATGAGGTAGTAACTGCTTTAGAACTGCTCTACGGCGTAAAGACGAATATAGCAAAGGAGAAGATGTATGAAACATCGCGAGTAGTTATGAATCTGACAAAGATGCCAATTGCGCCGAACAAGCCGCTTATGGGTGATAACGCCTTCACGCACGAGTCCGGAATGCACGTTCATGGTACCCTGGCAGATAAAAGTTTGTATGAGCCAATTGACCCTGGACTGATAGGGCGGAAGAGGCGATTTGCAATAGGGAAGCATACAGGAAAGGCATCAGTGAAGATGAAGCTGGATGAGATGGGTATATCGGCAGAGGATGAGCAAGTACAGAAGATATTGACCGATGTGAAAGAGCTCGGCGATAAAGCTAAACTGATTACAGACTCGGATTTCCAAGCAATAGTAGATGATGTATTACATATCGAGCGAGAGGAGAAGATAAAACTTGTTGACCTATCTGTGGTATCAGGTAAGAACGTGTACCCAACGGCGTCATTGCGATTGAAGATAGATGGTGAAGAGGTGGTGGAAGCTGGTGTCGGTATTGGCCCGGTGGATGCAGCAATAAACGCATTACGGAAGGCGATGGCCGGGATGGAGATGAACGATTTGCACCTTGACGAGTATCACGTAGATGCCATCACCGGTGGAACGGATGCGCTGGTGAATGTCATAGTGAAGATGAGCAGGGGAGATGAGACGATAACCTCAAGTGGTGTGAGTGCAGACATTGTGATTGCGTCTGTATACGCACTAATTAATGGTGTGAATCGGTTGTATCGTTGATGGCACCGTCTATTTTTCCAGTGAAATTGCTATATCCTTGAATTTCACCGCAGAGCACACAGAGAACGCAGAGGCACCAGAAAGATCAAGTAATTGCTGGAACGGTCATAAAACTCTGCGTACTTGGCGATCTCCGCGTTGATAAATCACTGGCTTTTTAGACTGTGCCGCATTGGCGATGAAATCGGGGACGTAGAGCACACCTTTTTCGTGAAGGTGTTTTTCCGCACCCTCAGTGATAGGAATGTTGGCACCTTCGATCACTGACTTGCCACCTCCAGGAGGCAGATCGGCAGCCGCGTTCTTCAATGTCATAGCACGTGCCAGCCGGAAGCACTCCTCCGTACTCACGTCAGGAGCTATGCGCAATCCGCCGATTGCCGGTCCTCGGGCTACGTTGTCCACCACCAGAACTGCCTTCAACCCCACCGAAGGCTCATAAACGTGAATGACCTTTGCTGGCCCTAACTCATCCGCAAATCTAAAGACATCTTCATTGTAACACCACCCTTGCATCCACTGCCACAGCCCCTTCTTCATGAACCAAAAGTGGGTTTATTTCTATTTCTTTTATCTCTTCTATCTCCAGTAAGATGTCAGACATCTTCATAACGGTGGATGCCAGTTTCTCTATGTCAACGGGCTTCGAACCCCTGAACCCGGTCAAGAGAGGGTAGCTCTTCACCTCGCGCATCATATCAAAAACCTCTTCTCTGTTCAGTGGTGCAAGCCGGAAGCTCACATCCGCAACGAGTTCCACGGCAAAGCCACCTGTGCCGAACATAACAGCAGGCCCAAATTGCGGGTCTCTCAAGCCACCTAGTATCAGCTCTATCCCCGTGGGGGCAGTCTCCTCCAAAAGAAAGCCCGCTATCCTTGCCTTTGGTGCCTTTTCCGCAAGAGTTCGCTTCATCTCTTTCAAGGCAATGCTCGCTTCTTCGCTATCATTTATACCGGTTATTACCCCACCGAACTCTCTTTTATGTAGGATGTCTTGCGATACCACTTTGAGAACAAGAGGCGGAGTAATCTCCTTTGATTTTATTGCCACATCATCCAGCCCGTCAATCAAGACTGATTTTGGCACCTGTATGTCCCATGCAGATACCAGAGCTTTCGCTTCCGGCTCCAAGAGGGCTTGCCTGCCTGCGGTTAACGCATTAATGACGAGCTTTTTGGCTTCTTCTTTGTTCATACCACAGATTGTAAATAAAGTGTGTTCTTTGGTAAAGCTTTCGCATTTGTATATATGTTGATTAATGCAGATATCCCTGAGGAATTAACTTTAATAATAACTATCATAAATGTGGGTGATGTTTTTCAGAGATGAAAAGGCGATTAGTAATAAAAGGGGATGTTGTTCATGATATAGGATTTCGATTGTTTTTGTACGAGCAGGCGGAAGTACTGGACATTGCCGAATTCCAGGCACGGAACGTAGAAAGAGCGGTGGAGGTTCTCGTGGGTGGTGACGAGGCAGAAGTAGCTAAATTCGTGGAGTTCGTGGAACAGGAGAGACCTGAACGGGCAGACGTGGAAGATATAGAAACAGAGGAGTACGAAGGTAAGATTAAGCCAATAGATCGATTTGCACAGAGTTTTATGCTCGCTCAGATGGGTAAGTTCGTGAATATCGGCATGGAAATGCTTGCTACGGAAAAGGCGATAAAGAAGGACACGGGTAAGATGCTGGAAAAACAGGATTCGTTGCTGGAAAAACAAGATGAAACTTTAAGTGAAGTAAAAGGCTTAAGAGAGGATTTGAAGTCATATATGGAAGAGCGATTTGAACGTATAGAGCACGAAATATCGGTGATAAAGGAGAAAATAGGCGTATTTTGAATGTTGCATTAGCCTCTGATGGACTTTGAATTGCCTTTATATACGGTTATTTATACATAATTGAGAAATAATAGAGTAATCATTATGAAAGGATACTTGCTATTCTCAGAACAGGATCTTCTTGAGGCCCTTGTAAAGGATGGTAGATTTGACGTCGAGAACCAGGACAGCGCTTTTGGGGCCGAGGTCTGTGCGGCACGCAAGGATCGGAGGTAACTACTGTTATTCCTGAGAAACGCCGTGATGCAGAACCTACACACAGACCTCGATGATGCGCGTCTGGTGAGCGCCACGTTATGCCAATAGAATAAGACCATGAACAAAAAAAAAGCTTTCCAAAGTTATGATCGAAATGGCCAAGCAACTTCTTAAACTGCCACAGGAGATTCCAGCCAGTGAGCCATTTCATGTTGCATTGCTTCTTGCAACAGTAGCATGGAATAGAGAGGTGGTTGGTGATGATTTCCAAAGCAATGATCAATACTACGATTTGATAAGTGAGATAGAAAAACACGATCCTGTATTATGGGATGACCTTGTGTCGTCAGACTATGAAGCTATGATATCGAAGTTACGTGAATACAAACGTAATAAATATTTATTTGATACTAGGGAAATTGTCTCTTGTGGTATAAATGAAAGAGGAAATATCGAGGTTAATTGGGTGTAGTAAAACGGGAAGGCATAACAAATCGCTAAGGCATTAGGAAAACAATGAAATAATTTGGCATAACCAGCGGCTGAAGTCGGACTGGTAAATCCGCTGCGCTCCTTTGCCAGCCGTTTAGCCGCGCCGTCATCTTATCTAGGAAGGAGCAATGTCGAAAATGTTTGCAACTTATACCGGATCGTCAGCAGGATAGAAACCGGACAGATTCACCATTTGCTCCTTTTATTTGTCTAGCGGGCTGCGAACACCGAGAATATTCCTCGTAGCTACAATATAGATAGATCATAGTGGTACTCAAGTTTTGATGACCCAGGAGTTCCTGAATCGTCCTGATGTCATAACCATTTTCCAATAATTGTGTCGCGAAGCTGTGTTTAGTGTATGAACAGAGGCATTTTTCGTGATGCATGCATTTTCAACCGTGGTTTTGAATGCCTGCTGCTGTGATGCTGGATGTACGTACATGGTGACGGCGCACAGCTAGGAATTGTAAGTGTAAAGAAGGATAAGCCACCTTTTCCATGTAACAAAAGACATAGGGGGGAGGTATGGCATGAGATGGAATAATTTTCGAGTACACCTTAGCATCAGATATATGAAAAATTAATTTTTACATAGCTATTCATATACTTGAGAAATAATAGAATAAAGGTATTTGTATAGCTACATAACTTTCCCTGCGATATTAATATCCTAGAGGGTAATGGAAATAGCCTATTTACTCAATATTATCATCAGGAGACAAACATATTTAAATAGGCATGGTCACATTACTTTT
>WSZT01000184.1 GCA_013139985.1 Candidatus Methanophagales archaeon
GGTTTCCCAGCGGCTAACGCAGGCATAAAAAGTGGCATGTGCATAATAACAATGAACAATATGAGTATACATGGGTATGATGACTTCCAGAACTTTATGAATCAGACGGTACCAGGGCAAGTAATAGAAGTGCGAACAAACGCTACAACATTCGCCGTGGAGTTAGAAAAATCACCCTATTACGAATTCGGGTTTTTAGGTGTTGTCGTTGCAAATAATCGCTTGGGCATGCGTGTAGCGGAATTTCCGGCGAAGGGGTACTTAGAACACCTACGGAGCACACCTCGCACCCTCATTTCACCAAGGGGTTGGTTAATGTTGACGGGCATGCCTTTTAGCCCACTCCCTTATGGTTTCAGCACCTTTAGCCCTTTTCTATCTCATTTATACGAGCCGGTAGGTGCAGCGTCATTCTTAGGTGGGTGGATTTTTGCCATTGCCGACGTCTTATTTTGGATTGGGTGGATAAACTTCTACGTTGGTCTGTTTAACTGTCTGCCCATGGTGCCCCTTGATGGAGGCTATGTATTCCGCGAGATGTTGAATTCCCTATTAAGGCCTGGAATAAAGGATGAGCGGAAGAGAGAAATGATTTCAAAGGCAATTACATACGCTATTGCGATTCTTGTCTTCTCGACTTTTATTATCATGTTAGCAGGCCCCTATATACTACGCGAAATCGGTGTTTTCGGGTTGATTGCTGCTATGGTTTTAATTGTCATGGTTCTCATAACGTTAGCCTATCGTATCGCCGTTAGTGTGCAAAAGGCGCCAAGTGCGGTTTTAATCATTAATGGTGCTAATGCGAACTCGGATACGCTACGAATCAGCCACCACGGCGGCGATGTCATCGTTGATGCTTTTGGTAATCCTGAGACCGGCGGTGGGCGAGGCCAATCTGCTGGTGATTGGAACTACTTAGAGGTGAGGCAGAATGGAGCGCTATATACCTTATCGGATAAATCGCGATTAAATGGCGATGCTAACTGGAATCCTGGGCCTAACAGGTATACGCAGTTTGCAGTGGGAGACGAATTGGAGATCTCGGGGCTTTCGCTTAATACTGGCGATTCCATTGAAATAGTCTACACGCAAACAGGCGATGTATTACTGCAAACTACGGTGACATAATATAATGCAATTGCAAAATGCAAATTGTAAAATGCAAAAACCACGAGATTTCACGAGATTAGCACAAGAACTTGGGATTATCATGGTGCAAAGTAGCTGATAGTTTACCGAAACTATGTTAAGAATATCTCAATGTTTATCGCACCCGAATTATATTCATCAATCATCTGCTGCAATTTTTCGAGAAAGTTCGTCCTCGAACGGTTCAACCGGACCATATTGGTGACTTTTACCTTAACCGCATTTTTCAACCGCTCTGCATGTATATGCTTCTTCTCACGCATAAAACTCCGTTTCAGAGCTTCAAAATCTATCTGGCTAAGATTAACGCGAGATGAGCCATAAGGCTCCTGCCAATTCCTGATTACATAACCCTCGGCTTCTATGGACTCGTCAAGCAATGTATCTACTTTACCCATAACTTCCGTTCCCGATCAAAACTTTGCTTTGACCGTTTCAATTTCTCCCTCCGGTTCTATAATCGGAAGTTGAATTACCTGAGGGATAGTTATTTCAGCAGCCCCCTCGGAATTAAGTTTCTCGTACAGTATTTTGATCAGGTTTTCATCTATTTTATTAAGAAAGCGGAAAGTTGATGTTGCAAGATAAGTCTGATTGACTTCAAAAGCAATCCATTTGCGACCCAAACTTTCGGCTGCCGCACCCGTGGTGTTTGAGCCGGCAAAAATATCTAAAACCGTATCCCCAGCATCAGTCAGCAACTTTATAAAGAATTCCGGGAGTTTCTGTGGAAATCTTGCAGGGTGTGGTTTTACCCCTAAAATCTTGCAGCATCGCAGATATTGTGAACTACTTTCAGTATTCGGGATTTGCAATAGATTTGGTGGAATTGCACCACCATTATCTATACCAAAGCGAGCACTTATATCATGTCCTGATGGCCTTTTTTTCGGTGAATAGTATTTTTCGCTGTTCTGAAGCAAGAGTTTCATCCTTTCAGAATAAGGAACTAACACTTTGGTGATGTCCGCTTTTGGAAAGTCTGTCTTTGCCAGCCACCAAACAGTGTTAACCGCATCTTTAACACGAATCTTACGTTTGTTTACCCATTCTATGGGGGATGGCAATTTGGATGGGTTAAACCAGAAAAATTCTTCTGCCAAGTTCCATCCTTGCTCATCGCAGAGTCTTATAAGAATTCTATAATTGTATAAAGAGCGAACAGGTCTTTCTCTACGATAAGCACCTCTAAGGTCAAGTACAAAGCTACCCGTTTCCTTTAACACCCGTTTTACTTCAATAGTGAATGACAAAAGCCAATCTACATATTCATTCTGATCTACGTTACCATACTCCTTTTGACGTAATAGTGCAAATGGCGGTGATGTCAGAACAAGATCTATTGACTCGTCAGGCAGGCATTGCAACAAATCAATGGCATCACCCAAATACGCTGCACCGTAATGGGTGGCGTATAAAGGTTTAGATAATGAGCTCATCAGTATTCCCCCAGTTTGTAAATCCAACTAGTCATTATTTTCCACAGCACTGTCACAGCGAAATAAACTTCAGGGTCTCTCGTTTTAAGTTCTTCTATTTCGTAAATGTATCTTTGCTGATCTTGAGTGCCAATAATATAAGCAGCCCACTGGCGCGCATCATCATCCACTAAAAGACTTAGCATATCTTGTGGGGTAAACTTACCTGCCTTACTTAAAGCCCATGAAATTCCTGAACGTTTAGCAGGAGGGGCTATAGGAAATTCACGGATAATCTCTGGTGTTGAGTCCTAATATTATTTCGCTTACTATTCATAAGAGATTTCTTATTCATAAACTTACCTCCCTTTCACACCACTCGAAGAACATTCCAAGCGTGTTCTCACATCTCATTTTCCTGATAAAAGCATCATTCGGAGTTTCAAAGTATTCCAGATCAAGTGCCCCATGGATACGGTTATTATACCACTCTGCAAACGCATAAGCAGTATCAAACC
>WSZT01000110.1 GCA_013139985.1 Candidatus Methanophagales archaeon
TGATTCTCATCGTATCTTTTATCTCCATTTCCGTTCTTCCCATGTTGACCAAAAGCAAAACATGGGCACGTGTCAGCTCTCTCGCGCTTTTCCGTCCCTTTTTCACAAAAGTGCTGAGGTATTCTACCTCTTTCACCGTAAGTTTTATTCTTGCCATAGAACATAGTTGGTTTTACCCGTTTATAACTATGTCTAAAAATTATGTTGTAGAGACACTAGGCTTCGAACGAAGGGAATTCTTCACGCTCGCTTTGGACGCTCTTCAACCGATAAGTGCTGATCTGGACCTTTAAACTGTTTCCTGACTGACTACGTGAATAAACGGATAGTAAGTGAAATTACACTACTTTAAATCGGTGTAAATCCGTGTAAATCTGCGTCCTAAATTAAATACGTGGAGGTTATATATACTTTATATACAATAGCAAATGCCCGAAAAAACAGTGCCTGATAATGCATATGCCATTGCAACACTTATATCCGCTCTTCTTTTCCTACTCTCTATTTCTATAATCGTGACACAAGGTGCCTTTGTTTATTCATCAACTAACTCGAATATATTGATAACGGAGATTTACCCGAACACAGCAACGAAAAACGAGCTGGACGAATACGTTGCTATAACCAATTTTGGCACTCGTTCCATTAATATCGAAGGCTGGAACCTAACAGATAATGAAGGATCAATCATATTCCCTTCTTTTAGTATTGCCCCTGATCAGACAGTATACGTCACGAGAACAGCATCGGTATTTGTAGCGCAAATGAGTAGCACTACCGGTAAAGCCATTATTCCGGATTTTGAATATGGTTTTGATTCGGACCCTAAAGTGCGGCAAATGCAAGCAGAAGGCAGTTTCGCGTTACGTAATAGTGGCGATGAAGTAACACTACAAGACAAGAGCGGGAGAGCGGTAGATGTTCTTATATATGGTGATTCCGAGTACAAGTGTGATAGTTGGCAAGGTGAGCCTTTGAAGAGTCCGAGAGAGGGAATGGTATACAAACGGGAGGGCGTTAAAGATACAGACCAGAGCGAGGATTGGATTCTGCTACCTTTTGGCGCTTCTTATTTCCCACCCGAAATTATCCACGCTTTTGGTGAAGTAACCGCGTTCCTATCGCCTGATTGCAGTTACACCATTTTGCAGAGCGAGCTGGATAATGCTTCATCATCCTTGTATATCAACCTGTACCAATTTGAAAATCCATATCTCATGGACCTCGTTTTGGATGCCTTAGACAGAGGCGTGAACGTGTTTCTGTTGCTTGAGGGTAACCCGATTGGCGGGATTAATGATGAAGAGCTCTATATTGCAGCGAAGATAAGAGCTAGAGGTGGGGAAGTTCGTTTTGACATCGATCCCTTCATAAACCATGCCAAGTACGTCGTTATTGACAGCGAAACAACCATGATAATGACCGAAAACTGGAAAAATACCGGGATACCTTATGATAACACATTCGGAAACCGTGGCTGGGGCATCGTTATAAGAGATCAAGCTGTGGCAGATTACTTCAAAGCTGTATTCGTAGACGATTTCCAGCGTGGCGAAGTAGATTTACCAGAGGGGTTAGAAACAGAAAGCATTAGTTGGGACATAGCAAAAAGCGCTTACATACCTGTTTTTGTGCCTCTTACACTGAATTGTAATTTTACTCTGCTCCCGGTTTTAGCGCCTGATACCGCTATGAGTAACGAGACGATACTGGGTGCAATAGACGAAGCGGAAGAGAGTATTCTTGTGCAGCAGTTCTCAACTAGCAGATTCTGGGCTGACGCTGACAACCCATTCATATTCGCATTAATAGAAGCTGCAAGACGAGGTTGTGACGTTAAAGTGCTGCTGGACTCCAAATATTTAGATGGGAATAACAATAATGACGAAGTCATTTCGTGGCTGAGGCAGGTAGCGGCGGCCGAGAATTTGGATTTAGAAGCGGAATTAGCGGATTTAAATAGTTTGGGTCTGGTGAAAGTACATAACAAGGGGTTAATCATCGATGACCGTAAAGTGGTTATTGCATCGCTGAACTGGAACGCCAATTCTATCCATAATCGAGAAGCGGGCGTAATAATAGAGAACGCTGAAATAGCTTCGTTTTTCAATGCCGCTTTCTTTCACGATTGGAACGTGTCGGTAAAAGAGGGCGGAGAAGCGAGTAACCTGAAAATCGTGTGGGTTCTATTGACTCTGCTCATTTCCTTTGCTATCTTCAGGGTGGTTAAGTGGTATAAGAGGATATAGAAGCGGTCTTACGTTCAGTCGTGAATTACGAATTGCGAATTACGAGTCATTTGCAATTTTAGAAAAAGCACTTCACGTGAAAAAATCGAAAAACATTTATAAATAACCCATCATACATAGTAATGTTAGATGACTTTCGTACTGAAGTAACTCAGGCTATAAAAATGTCGAATGAAAATGGAACACCAGGGGATAAGAATCTTCGTTATTTAGGCTTAATAATTGCTATTGTGGCCATTGTAGTAACCATAATCTTAGCGATTTGGCAATATTCACCACCTCCTCATGATTTCAGCATCTTCAGTAAGCCTATGCAAGGGGAAGTTCAACAAGGTGGCGTAATACAAACGACAATTACTGTAAAAGGCCTTCATGGCTATGATCATACCGTTAGCCTCAGTGCCAGCGGGCAACCCTCAGGCATAGTAATTTCTTTCGCACCTCCGATCGAAGAGGCGAAGCCCTCGTTCACTTCATGTGTAATGATAAAAGTTAATCCAGGTGTTCCAGCAGGCAAGTATGAAACAAAAATCAAAGGGATGGGCGCTGATGGAAAAGAGCGTAGTTGCAAATATATTTTAACCGTTAATCCGATGCCTTTTACACCAACATTACCACCAACACCAACTCCCGTACCAACCCCAACACCAACACCAACTCCCGTACCAACCCCAACACCAACACCAACGCCAACGCCAACGCCAACGCCAACACTAACTGCCAACTTGGGGGAGACTTTCACAAAGACCATCGGCATGGAGTTCGTATTGATACCCGCAGGGGAGTTTGAGATGGGCTCGCCGTCGGATGAACAGGGTAGGGAAAGTTATGAAGGACCGGTCCATCATGTAAATCTCGAAAAGGCGTTCCACATGTGCAAATATGAGGTCACGCAGAAGCAGTGGCGTGCGATTATGGGCGATAATCCTTCCCATTTCAAAGGTGACGACCTGCCTGTTGAGGCGGTTTCATGGAACGATGTTCAGGAATTCATCAAGAAGCTCAATGATAAAGAAGGCACAGACAAGTACCGTCTGCCATCAGAGGCGGAATGGGAATATGCATGTCGGGCTGGCACCACCACGAGATATTCATTTGGGGATTCAGAATCGAAACTTGGCGATTATGCCTGGTATACTGATAATTCAGACCGTAAGACGCATCCGGTCGGTCAGAAGAAGCCCAATTCATGGGGGCTCTATGACATGCACGGCAATGTCTGGGAATGGGTCCAGGATAGCTGGCATTATGGCTATGACGGTGCACCTGCTGACGGCAGTGTATGGGGAAGAGATGAGCCCTACCGGGTCTTCCGCGGCGGGGGCTGGGGCTACGACGCCGGGGACTGCCGGTCTGCTTTTCGCCGCTGCGGCGACCCCCGCATCCGCCGCGACGATCTCGGCTTTCGCATTCTGAAGGAACAGTAGCCACTTACTACTTTACCACTTTATCACTTACAAGCTATATTGAAGGTACAGAAAACCTAATTCCAATGATTGTTATCTCGTGGAAATCTGTGTAATCGTGTGGTTAGCTAAACAATTACCCCTTTTTTCGTTTCCGCACAGAAAAACCTTTCCCTATCACATACATCTCAGCACTTCCTTTACGAGACGCAGCAGGCGAATGTGCCCTGGTATACCGAAACTTCGCCTTCACTGACTTATAGAATTCGTTATAGTAAGCCCCCTGGAATATCTTCGCAACGAAGTTGCCATTATTTTTTAGTAGTGCAGAAGCGATATTCAACGCGGAAGTGCTCAGTTCCGAGGAGCGAAACTGGTCGTAATCTTTAGTTCCACTCAATTGAGGTGATAGGTCCGAGATCACTGCATCCACTAACTCGTGCCCTTTTCGATTCAACACCGCTTTGATAGCCGCTAAAGTCTCCTGCTCCTTTGTTATGTCGCTTTTCAATATCACTATGTCCGCTATGTTTTCCATCGGCTGCAAATCCACACTTAATACCAGCCCGCTATCGCCAACTAACCCGTATGCAACTTGAGACCAGCCGCCGGGTGCAGCACCAAGATCAAGTACGACATCTCCCGCTCTTATCAGCCCGAACTTAGTGTTTATTTGCAACAGTTTAAATGCGGAACGAGAGCGGTAACCCAACTCTTTCGCACTTTTGTAAAAACGGTCTCCTTTTAAGTCTGCTCTCTTTACCATCGGTTCTGATTTATTGTATATAACGTATAACTTCTACCCATAAATAAATTTAATTTAGGACGCGGATTTACACGGATTTACACGGATTTAATTTCTTCTGCGTTTCGCTTAACGACATTTGAGCACGAAATTCTTAAAATAGGCAATAAACGGGGTTCTCTTACAGCTATTTAATCGCACCTTGCCCTGCTTTATCGCACGTAAAATCGCTTTCGGGTCAGGCTCGGATTCCACTATAACGGTCGCAAGGCCAACACAGTCCGCGGAATGTGCATCGCTTCCTGCAACGGCAGTAATATTACTGCGCGCAGCCGTTATGCGTGCTATTTTATTCCCAAGACCGGTAAAAAATCGTGAATTGTAGATTTCTATCGCGTCTATGCCTGACTGCACGTTACCAATACTATGACGGAACGGATGGAAAGGATGCGGTACGATAATTACTATCGTGTCGTTCTTCTCACGCGCTATCTTTATCGTTTCCGCAGGTGATAAACCCCTATCTATCTTTTCTTCGATACCGAGCACGAGTAAATGCCCCTTAGATGTTGTTACTTCCATACCAGGGATAATTATCAAATCCAAATGGTTATCTGCTACGTATTCACGTGCAGCAAAAGAGCCATCCATTGTGTCGTGGTCGCATATTGCAATACCATCGAGCTTTTGCGCGATTGCACTTGCTATTATCTTCTCTACGGAATCATGTCCGTCATGCGAGTAATTTGTGTGCACATGCAGGTCAAGTGTTAAAGACATAGTTGGGGGCATAGGCCGTCATATTAATATTAGTAGTTGTTGTATTTGTAGCTAATCCAAAAAACCACGAGATTACACAAGATTTACACAGATTTACACGGATTTATTTTTTTTCTGTGTTAATCGGTGTTAATCTGTGTCAATAATTTAGAGCCTCTGGAACCGCCACTCAAATCGTTCTAATTTGCCTTTATTCCTGCAATTTCTTCGCTTTCGCTCTAAAAATTTGTTTACTGCCATGTCTGTCTAATCCAAGCTCATTCTACGGAAAGCAGTAGGAGATCTCATGAGGTCTGTTCTACCCACATGATACGCAGTTATTGCGGTTAGATGTGTCGTTATTCCAGTGATGAACATGTACAGCTCCGCCTCTATTGCACCCCTATTAGACATTTCATCCCTTCGATAGCCACATTTGTCTCTGCCAAAGCTCCTTTCGCATTCGCTCCTTCTATCCGCGATTCTTTTCAGAAAAGAGGGTTCGTTTACTGATATATACTCAGGTCGGAAACACTTCCCCTTTTCCGTTTTGACCAACTCACGATTGCCAAAATCCCTTGCCTGTATGTATGCATAGTAATTGCTCAATAAAAGGTGGTTTTTAGAGATGTATTTTGGGAAATAAGATAAGCCAATCGTGGCATAGCATACCTTCCTGAAAATATATCCATGATATACTCAAAGAAACTGACACCAAGCTTTCTACAAGTATCGAGTATGGACATCTGGTTCTCCCACGCAGCTTTTCCGTCTTCACTCCTCGTTCCGTTGCTGATTTTACGTTTGATTACGAGCTCGCGGAGTGCTAACTCTGCGGGATTGTTATGGATAGGTATTTCAGGAAACCACAACACGAGCAGAAGTTCCTCTTTCTTCTCTTTAGTAAGAGCTATCCTTTTATCCAGTTCCTCGTAACCCGTCTCGGTAGAAAACAAGATGTTAAATTCATTTCCCAGTATTTCCTTCTCATTTTCATCAGGATTTTTCCGAAAATCATTCAGCCTATCGTAAAATGCCCAGACACGTGTAAGGAATTCTTGAAGCAGGATACGGTGATAATCGATGAGTGGATTTAATTTCTTGTATAGCCTAATCTCATGTATCCAACATAAAGCATGATAAAGAGCTATGTTGAGATACTGCCTGGCATCGTCTGTTATCATAATCTTGTCTATCTTTTCGCCCTCATCCAGTCCCAGAATGCTCCTGATCGTATCACTGTCTTTCTTTAGTGTGATGAAGAAAGTGGAAAACAACTCGTTGCAGATCGCATGAATGTGGTGATTTTTTCCCTTATGCTTTATACCGGTGTCATCGGTGTGAAAGTAATTTGAGGACTCCAAGCCAACCTTTAGAATTTCCTCTTTCTCTTTGGTCAGCTCCTCTTTCTTCTCCAGCGTCAAGATATTGGAGATTTCACCTTCGGAAATGATAATTCCGAGTTCATCCAATATTTTCTTTATTTTGTTCTCGGTAACTCTGCAGGCGTAATAAAAGTAAACAATGAAGGCTTTCAACTCATCCTTAAACTCACCATGTACATCCTCTGGTAGTTCCGCTTCATACAATTTCTTTTCACAGGGCGAATAAAACCGCTCCAGTTTGTATTCTACGTTATCCGTGTGGAATATGATATTCTGAACTACTACGTTTCGGTAGCCTTTATGCTCGGCATCAGGCGGGAGGGTGTTCTTGTCTACTTTCCTGTACTCTGTTCTATCTATCTTGATTCTTTGCTTCTTCGCACTTTTATGCCATTTCTTCTTCTTATCCCCATTTGCGGTGTCCTTTTTCTTTTCAGCCATCTCTGGCGGGAATTTTGGCTTTCCTTTCTCGCCTTTTAGTCGGTTTATTTCATCTTTCAAGGATTGATTTTCATTTTGCAAATCTCCTATGAGCTGTGTTTGCGCTTCTATGACATTGAGAAGTTTGAGTATGAGTGTTTTAACTGCTACCTTATCATTGAAATCTATACCTTCAGGATCCAATTGTATTATCTCTTTGGATATAGTGAGTGCCATAAATGTGCATCTGAATGAATGCCTATATAAAACCTTCGGAATTTTGCGGTGAAATAAAATTTGATACCACTGGATATTGAGCAATTAC
>WSZT01000235.1 GCA_013139985.1 Candidatus Methanophagales archaeon
ATTATCGAAGAGGAATTAGGGAGTTCTGTTGGCCGGATTTTCAAGGACTTTACTGATTCCCCCATTGCCGCTGCCTCTATTGCACAGGTGCATAAAGCGGTATTGCCCAGTGGAGAAGAAGTAGCAGTCAAGGTTCAGCGTCCTGGCATCGACCGAATCATCGAGGTAGATTTGGAGATAATGCTTCATCTTGCCTCACTTATCAAGAAACATTTCAGCGAGGAACTGGATTGGGACCCAGTAGGAATAGTAGAGGAATTTACACGTGTAATCAGGAAGGAGCAGGACTTCAGAATAGAAGCGGCGCATATTGAGCGTTTTACAGAAAATTTCCAGTCAGACATGACAATTCACGTGCCTCATGCATATCGTGATTTTTCTTCACGTAAAGTCTTGACGATGGAGTTTATTGGCGGGATAAAGGTCTCGGAGATTACAAGAGCAAAAGAGCATGAGTATGGGATTGATCCAAAAGTTGTGGCAGCACGAGGTGCAGACCTTGTTCTGAAACAGATATTTGAACACGGCTTTTTCCACGCCGACCCCCATCCCGGCAACATCCAGGTCTTGAAAGACAATGTCATCTGTTTCCTCGACTATGGCATGATGGGGTCTCTGTCAGCACGGCATCGAGAAGACCTGGCGGACATTCTCTTTGGGATTGTAAATAAAGATGAAAGTAAAATCACGAAAACTATTTTGAAATTATCCGAGTATAGGCAAATTGTGGATAACGAGAAGTTAGAATCTGATATTGCCGAACTTATTGAACTCTATGCCTTTGGTCCACTTAAAGAACTCGAAATAGGAAGTCTTCTACACCGTATTGCAAGAGTGGTTGATGAGCATCGTCTGGAAGGACCTCGAGATTTCTACCTGCTCGCAAAAGCACTGGTGACCATTGAAAGTGTGGGCAGAGAACTGGACCCCGAATTTAATGCTGTGAAACACGCCGAACCGTTCGCCGAAAAGTTAATCATGGAACGTATGAGCCCCCGAAAGTTAATCGAGGATTCCTACATCTCCGCCCAGGAAGCACACTCGCTGTTGCGGGACCTACCCTCAGAAGCACGAGATATATTAACACTGGTAAAACAAGGAGAGGCAAAGATTAAATTTGAGCATAAAGGTCTTGAGCCGATGCTTAAAACCCTCGACCAGAATAACAATCGTTCAGTGTTTGCAATTGTTTTGGCTTCTCTTGTGATAGGTTCTGCACTTATTGTTCTTTCTGGTGTTCCACCGAAATGGCACGAAATACCGGTTATTGGTATCATCGGTTTCCTTGGAGCAGGGCTAATAGGTTTTTGGCTGTTATTTTCGATTTTGCGGCATGGGAAGATCTAGAAACACCTCTGTGGCACGGCAATAAAGATAAACCCACTCATTTAAATCATTGTAGCTGGCAGAACTATCGGCACACTACCACTTTCTGGCATTTTATTCTTAAATTTTATATGTATATATATAGAAAAAAATTGGGGGGTGATAAAAATGAATGGAAAAAAAACGGTTGTTGTCATGGCTGTTCTGTTAGTAGTAGCACTCGTCAGCGTGAGTTCCATTATCGCTGTGTCTAAAGAAGCTGATGACACAGGCACAAGCAACAATTCCTCTGCTCTAACAGGGAATGAGACGACACAAAATGAGACAGAAGAAGCGCAGGCTGTAAATAAAAGCTCTTTTATGTTCGTACAAACTGCCCACTCCGGTTCCTTAGTCCCGGTGGAAGGAGAAGATAACAGGTATATACTCACTCTCGAAGACGTTTCAGCTCAGACCATCTGCTTCTCGGACAGACCAGAACGTGTCGTGGTCCAGGCACCGATACAAAAGTTCCTGGATGGTTTTTGCTTCTCACCCGAGAATCCACCAAATGCCGCAATTGAAATACTGGAAGGCGATGAAGAAATGGATGTGGCAGTAATGAAACTATTGAATCCAGTTTACAATGCTGCCAACAAAACACTGCAATACACGGTTAGCATCCTGGAAGAGGCAAACCACAGCTACGCTATATTCAATGAGCGGCACGACGGATCACTGCCGGAAAACTTCGGCCCCGCCACTTTGTTTATTGATGACTGCCCTGCCTCTCTGATCTACTGCCAGAATCAAAATGAAGATGTGTGTGGATCTATCAGCGTAAAGTACTGTTGGACGGAGAGTTGCATGGGTTGTGCTCCCTGCCGCGATAGCTACACAGATATATGTGAGAGACGTTTCGGTCATAATTGTAGTCAATGGACTTGGGATTGGTTGTCAGCTCCATAAGCCGCAGAAGGCGCGACACACGAATGTCCTTTTCGGGCAATTGGACAGACACTATAGTATAAAAAAGGGAAAGGATCCTGCACCGCTAAAGCGATGCGGATCGTTATTTTTTCGTGCATCTGAAGAAGATATTAAAAAATTGCGGGCATTATCCCTGGATTGAACGGACTGCAAAAGACAATTTCTACGAAATCATTAAAAATGAACTGATCTGACAATGTCACGTTTTTAATAGGACATCGAAAAGTATTTATGCACCCCCTACCAATAGGCAAGATATTAGGGGGTGATAAAAGAAAAAATGAAAAGACAAATATTAGCAATTTTAGCTATCGTTGCGGTGATAACCGCTCTTCTTACAGTAAGTGCACTTAGTAACGAAGTAGGATACAAAGTAAGTCCATGCGATGCAATTGACATTTCAATAGAAAATACTACCGTTACGGATTTCTTGAACGCAACAAACATGACAACTCTTCAAGTCTATAACTTTAAAGATTACAAGGGGGAAAACACCTGGATGGTCCAATGGTATTCTTCAAACAGGTTGCTGAATGTATATGTCAATGTGGCAACAGGGGATATAGTTGGAATAGAAGAGAAAACAGGTCTAAGTCCTATATCAACGCCAACACCAGCGCCAACACCAGAATCAAAGACCTGGCATTCCGTAATTACGTTCACAGGTAGAGAAGATGAGACGACATCATCTTTTACAATAAAAGGAGATGTGTGGCGAGTGAAATGGAGTGTGGGTAGCTGTTCAGAGCATCCTGTCTTTTCTGTATTTGTGTATCCCATGGGTGAACTCGTTAAGGATGTTATTTTCTGGGGTGGTTCCAAAGAGACCTATAGCGGTACACAATACATTTACAGAGGGGGTGGTGACTACTATTTTAAGATTGATGCCGCGAATCTATATAGCTGGAAACTAGAAGTAGAGGATTATTATTAAATCCTCTCAAGTAACCAGATCACACAAAATCCAGTGCCCTTTATCGATTTTAACCATATCGGGCTCTTTTTTAATCGTCGGATGATGACGAGAGCAGAGTTTTTGTATATGGATGCCTTGGATTCTCAAATATGTCGTTTGCAGTACCGATTTCAACAATCTTCCCGCGATACATCACTGCTATCCTATCGCTCATGTGCCGCACAACTTCTAAATCATGCGAGATAAATAAAATGGTCAAATGCATCTCCCTCTTCAAATCCTGCATTAAATTCAGTATCTGCGCCTGGATAGAGACATCTAAAGAAGAGGTAGGCTCATCAGCAACGATAAAGTCGGGATTGAGCGCGAGAACCCTTGCGAGCACTACCCTTTGATTCTGCCCGCCACTGAGCTGGTAAGGGTAACGATTTCTATGTTCCGGATTCAACCCCACGGTCTCTATCAAATCCAGAACTTTATCTTTAATTCCGTCGCTATCTAAATGACCTTGCAACTTCAAAGGCTCTGCGATACTATCTCCGATCTTCATCCTTGGATTTAGAGATGCGTCCGGGTCCTGAAAAATCATTTGCATGCGAGGTCTTAGCTTTCTCAGTTCTTTCTTCTTTAGTTGCAACACATCAATGTCATCGAAAAAGATTTTACCCTCTGTTGGTTCGATCAATCGTAATAGCAACCGGCCAACTGTTGTCTTACCACAACCACTCTCACCAACAAGACCTAATGTCTCACCTCGTTCGATGTGGAAAGATACGCCGTCCACTGCCTTCACGCTCTGCTTCCATAACAGCCCACTGGAGAAATATTTACGCAGATTCGCTATTTCAAGCATACTGAAAACACCTCACATAGTGGCTCTTTTCTACCTCTATCAGTTCCGGATGCTCTGTCTTGCATTTCGCATTCGCGCAGTCACATCTTGGATGGAACCGGCAACCCGAAGGGAGATTGATCAAGGAAGGGCTCATGCCTTTTATCGCCTTTAAGCCCATACTAGGCAGCGAATTGAGAAATCCCTGCGTGTATGGATGTAGTGGGTTTTTGAATATCGCTTCGGTATTCGCATATTCCATGAGTTCACCTGCATACATCACCGTGATATTGTCACATATCTCTGCGGCGACTCCCAAATCATGCGTTATGAATAGCATTGTCTTTTGCGTCGTTACTTCTTTCATAAGCTTCACTATCTGCTTCTTTACCGTAATGTCTAATCCCTTTGTTGGCTCATCTGCGATAATCATCGCGGGGTCGCATGCAAGTCCCATAGCGATCATTGCTCTTTCCTTCATACCGCCACTGAATTGATGCGGGTACTCATTTGCTCGTTTTGTAGCATCCGGGATCTTTACAGCCTCGAGCATTTCTACTGTTTTCGCTTTTGCTGCTCGTTTAGCCAGGCCTTGATGTAATTTAATTGCCTCTGCTATCTGGTCACCGACTTTCAAAACGGGATTCAAGGAGGTTGTTGGATTCTGAAGTATCATTGCTATTTCCTTTCCCCTTATCTTCCTAATTTCTTTTTCCGTTAGCTTTAGAAGGTCATTGCCCTTATACTTGATTTCTCCTTCTATCGTTGTTGATGGTGGGAGCAGGCGTATAATGGACATACCCAACACGGTTTTACCACAGCCCGTTTCACCTATTAGCCCTAACCGCTCGTTATTCGCTATCTCGAGGTCAATTGTATTTACCGCTTTTACAATACCGTCTTGTGTTGGGAAGTGCACCTTCAAGTGGGTTATGCTTAACAGTGACATAAGTGAATAAAATATGTTATTTATATTAATTTTTTATTTGTTTTGCTATAATGAAAGTGCGAGTTGTCAGGTGTCCCTATCCCAGGTCTAACCCCTAAAACCTAACACCTGCACAAATACCCTGCATTCTACCGCTCCATTCTCCCCTCTCTTAACCTTGGATCCAAAGCATCCCGTAATCAATCCCCGATGAAATTGAATGCTAAAATAGTAATCATTATCGCCAATCCGGGAAAAATCGTCAGGTGCGGTGCAGTTCACATGAAATTTAACTCCTTCCTTCAGGTATAATGTCTAGATAGACTTTTCCGTCATCGGATACTTTCCAGCTAGTGGCTAACATCGGTTGGGAGGTGATTATACAATAAAAAAGGGGGGAGGAGAAGGAGGAAAAAACGAAGGCGGGATTCCATTTACTCCTCCTCCCGTATAGGGTGAGCCTTTTCAGTGGGTGCACCGGGACAAGACCACCCACTGCCGCTTCACTTAGGGGCACGCACATCTTTCATAACGCCTATTTCTTACTTATGTTTTAGGTATATTTATTACTTTCGGTTTTTATCTGTATATTAATCGTGTGTAATTTATAATTTTATGTTGATTTTGTATTACAAAGACCATTATAGTGGGGAAAATCTCACAGTAGACACTTTTTTCTTTCATTACATAAATCGTTAATCAAGCAGGAACAAACAAAGCAATATTTTCCATGCTCACTGGACTCTTTTCTCTCCAGTTCGACGATTGTTTGCCCTGTAGGACTATGTCAAATTTTCTAGTGAAATCACTATATCCTTTTATTTTTAGACAGTGGAAGTTTTTCTCTGCCTGTTCGTAAACATATCAAGTTCATGATGGCGGATAGATACTATTGTTCCATTCGCCATGGGAGTCATCGCGTTTGGCCCCTTCACCCTTATTTGCACATGTCACTGCAGTGGGAGTAGTTGGTATAGTTATTATGTAACGGCTCCTTATTGTCTCTTTCCGACTACCGTCATGTAAATAACACTTTCCTCTGTACCATCGACACCCAATAAAGCGTTTACCTCGTCATCGTAGAACGCACCAACCTGGCAACTGTCGAGATTCAGTGCAACTGCGGCTAACGCAACGTTCTGAGCTATATGCCCTGCATCTAACCCTACGTAGCGATATGCCCGTTGTTTGGATCGCCATTTCGACCGTTCGAATATTGCAGTCCAGATAAAGACCACGTTCGCACAGTACGCAATTTCTTGATCGAAGGCCGACTGTGCTACCTGAAGACGAAAATCGCCTACTTTTAACTGATCGAGCTCATGCTTATCAATTGCATAAGGGTAAACTCCAGGGTCAACGTGCTCCACGGAATTAGTTATGAGATACGTTTCTACGGGATACAACGCACCGGCTGATGGTGCGGTTCTAAACCCCGAGTCTAAATTGGTAATCCCCTGTGCGGCCCACAGCAGTTGTGACAGTTCAACTTTTTTCAGTGGCTCGTCTTTGAAGGATCGAATGCTTCGGCGACGTCTCATGACTTCCCATAGAGGTGCTCCACCCTCCACCTGCGGAGGTTCGAGCTCTATTTTTGGCGCGGTTGGATACCGCTTATACCCCTCTGGCTTATTTGCCCAATCCAGATCCGTATCAAGAAGATGTCCTTTTTGATACTTCGTCTCTTGCTGGAATCGGTCTCCAATTCCTTCTTTACTATCTCTTCTATCCATCCTTTTATACCTCCTCTCTAATTTTACCCATATTATATAATCTTTTTGGATGTTCTTGTGTCAATCTGTGGAATCTCGTGGTTTAGGGTGTTCTATCAGATTCAATTCAAATCCACGGCGATCTCTTCAAACTCGGATTCACTATCTCTTCCAGCGCATATCCGATGAACATAAATGAAAGTATTAGGAGCACAATGCATAAACCGGCTGGCAGCATCCACCACATCCACAGATCCGATATAAATATAGTAGGATATACAAAAGCATCATGCAGCATCATGCCCCAGCTCTTTGCTGTTGGGTCTCCAAGCCCAATGAAGCTCAATCCCGATTCTGCAAGTATTATATATCTTGACACCAGGATTAACTGTACAAACACCAGTGGGACCACGTATGGAAAGATGTGCCTTGCTAAGATATAAGAATCTTTAGCACCAAACAGCCTTGTAGCATCCACATAATTCCTGTGCCGTAACGTTAACACCTCAGATCGTATGATGCGGGCGGTTATAGCCCACTCAAATATAGCGAATACAAATACGAGATTCCAGACGCTAGGGCGCATGAATGCTGCGATTATAATTATTATTGGCAGTTTTGGAATTGTGAGGAACAAGTCAGTAAGCCGCATAAGGGAAAAGTTGAATCGCTTGAAATAGCCTGCAACAAGCCCGATAAGAATGCCTATACTCACGGCTGCGATGGAAGCAAACAGCGTGATGAACAGGGAAACCCTTGTGCCATATATCAACTCGCTTAATATGTCCTGCCCCACATGGTTTGTTCCGAGCGGATGCTCAGAACTGGGATGTTCCGTGCTTTCGAATCTTTGATGCGGATCATAAGGTGCGATATACGGTGCAAAAACTGCTATTAGCACAAAGAAAATCAGTAGTCCTAATCCCACCAATCCGAGCTTGTTATTCTTATACTGTTTCATGAAACTGATTGTAGCTTCGATCATTCTTCTTTCACCCTTGGATCCAAAAGCTCGTATATCCTATCGGCAGTGAAGTTTACCGCGAGGATTGCGAACGCGAAAAACAAAAATGCACCCTGTAATAGCGGATAATCATGTGCTGAAATCGCATCTGAGACCAGCAAACCAACGCCCGGATATGCAAATACCGTCTCTACGAAGATCGTGCCGGTGATTACGAGTCCTGCTATCAGCGCTACCAATGTGATAATCGGTAGCATTGCGTTCTTCAATGCATGCTTGCGTATAATATACCACTCGCCCAGGCCCTTTGCCCTCGCTGTCCGTATATACTCCTCGTCCAGTACGTTAAGCATGGAATTCCTTGTTAAAAGATATATCACCCCGATACTGGTGAGAGTAAGCGTCAAAGCCGGTAGAAATAGGTGATGTAGTATGTCTAATAACGTACCAAAAGCGGTTGAATAATCGATATACAGAGTTTGTGCACCGAATCTTGGGAATAGGTCCAGCCGCCACCCGAAATAGATGATGAAAAGCATGCCAAGGAAGAACGGCGGGAAGGCAGCCATAGCAATAAACAATATGAGCAGTCCCACATCCGTCTTTTCGCCCTTCTTCCATGCTGAGACCGCACCTAATAAGATTCCCAATGTTATGTATATCGCAGTTGAAGAGCCGACAAGAAGGAGCGTCCATATTATGCTGCGCATCAATACGTCCCATACAGGTGCGTTTTTTGTAGTTGACCAACCAAGATCACCGTGCATAAGATCTACTATATACATGATGTATTGCTCCGAAACCTGCTGGGTACTACTTGTTAAGCCTGATAAGGGACCCGCAGGCATCATTCGTGGTAAAAAGAAGTTGAGCGAGATAATTATGAAGATTATAATAATATAGCCAACTATTTTTGTTATTATGTTCGTCTGCATTTCATCTCTGTGTGAGTTTGTGAGTTTGTGAGTTTATGAGTTTATGAGTGTCTCTTAAGCAAGACACCTAACGCCTATACACACTCATCTTCCTTCATCTCCTTTTTTTCTGAACAACCGTATGTATGCTACAGCAAAGATAGCAGCGAGAGCGAAAACTGGCGTGAATCCAGGTATGGCTGGTTTAGCGGACTTCGCGGGCGTAGGTGTGGCGATAGACGTAGGAATAGGAGAATGTTTAGATTTCGGTGTTGGTGTTACTAACGGAGACGGTGCGGTGGCTACTGCAGATGTAGGAGTTGGCGTTGAAGTCATATTTGCCGTAGGAGTAGCTGTTACGCACCATATCCACGTGTGCATATCAGATAAACCGGTTGTTGCGTTCGTTGCGATTGCAGAGACGTTCCAGGTTCCAATGACGAAACTTGTGTTCGTATAGGTGGCATCCGTCACGCTTTCATTTGTTTGCACTTCTGTACCGTTTATTTGCCAGCTAATGTCGGCTGGTTGGTTTATGGAGGCGTTGAAAGTCCTTGATTCGCTTTTTGTATTGTTCACAACAGCATCTACGGGTTTCCAGGCTGTTATGTTTGTCGGCAGTGTAACTTCGTCACCTTCTTCTCCTACTACTATTTCGGTATCTCCTCTAACGTCATACTCGTTCTTCTCCTCATCTATGAGTATGCCCTCGAATGTGTAAGTGTCCTCATCGTCAGGTGCGGTCACAGTGTAAGTGAAAGAAGGTTCGCCCCACAATTCGAACTCGAGCGTGTCACCTTCTACTTCTACTGATTCTGGCTTGAGCGTGGAATCCTCATACACAAATCCATCCGGAAAAGTTTCAACTACTTTACCAAAGTAACCGTAATGGGATGTTTCAAGTTCTATGGTGAAAACTTCACCCTCGGATACAAGTTCTTTAGGTAGTGTCCGCGTTGCGGTTGGTTCCATTTCCACTTCCGCTTCTTCCACCTTTATTTCCGTATCGCCGTCAATGTCATAGTACTTACCATCTTCATCTATTAGTTCTCCGCTTAACGTGTAAGTGCCCGCTTCGTCATGTGCTCTCACCGTGTAAGTGAAAGAAGTTTCGACAGCTAATGTGAACCTAAGAGTGTTTGTTGATTCATTAACATTTACTGATTCAGTATCTAAAGTAGATTTTAGATAGCAAAACCCCTTAGGGAGAGTTTCTAATACTTTCCCGTTATTACCGTAATCAGATACTTCTATTTCTACGAGGAAACTTTCATCAGCGGATATCGGTTCCGCGGGTAGCGTCCTCGTTGCGGTTGTTGATTTTGCATTAACTATTCCTGCCGTCATTGTCAATACTGCTGTGACTAAGAGTAGCGCTATTCCAATTATCGCCAATACATGTTTTCTTTTGCTCTTTTTCATAGTACAAATATTTCTTTGGTAAAGCTTTCTTTAAACCCTTTAAAAAAGCGTTTACGGAAAAAGCTTCGCAGAAAGAAAGGTTTTTCATGGATTGTATAAATTTAACACCTTTTTCAGTTGCTCCAATGTTATCTTATCTTCATCATAATCTTGCCTTGCGTCATTTACTTCACTTTTGTCTATTATACCATCTTCATTGGCGTCATATCGCCATGAATCAAAGAGGACTATGAGCTTGTTCAGTGCAAGAGGGATGCTTCCAGCGATAGCATCTTTTGTATAGAACCATGCATCAAGCTTGTCCGGATCGTAGACACGCCAAATCTTTGGATGATATAGCGGATACACCGGAAGCTCATCCGCTATAATCTCTTGTAGTTCGCCCACAAGTTCTTTTCGCCGATCTTCGTCCATTGTCATCAATTGTTTTTCGTATATCTCATAATACTCTTCACTACGGCTTGTTCCCATAGCTGTCGTTCTCAATACACGTGGATTTGCTATTCCTCCGTGACCACTTATTGCGAACTCGAATGCACCACAACATATCCCCGAGCCCAATTCCCTCTTACCCACGGATTTCACTCCTATCTCGATTCCCAGATCCTTTAAATTATCCTTAATGAAGTCCGCTTCATATTTATATTCCTCACTTGTAATCAGTGTGAATTTGAGAGCTGTTGTGTTGCCATCTTCATCTTTATATTCTCTTATGCCGTCATCGTCTGTGTCCGTAAAGTTCAATGCATCGAGTATTTCATTAGCCTGCGCTATATTGTGGTCATAACTCGGAAGTCCTAGCTTATACCACGTTGAATCCGGATGAATTATGCCGGTATTCGCAAGGATAGAACCGTCTTGCGTCAGTGTTTGTACTATATCTGCCCTGTCTATACCATAAGCAATTGCACGTCTAAAATCCGAGTTATTCATTGGATACTTACCTACATTGTAGTAGAAATTGAGCACCCACCAGCTTGAGCCTTCTTCTATCTCAAAATCAGAATCGTCTTCAAATTCTTCAACTGCAACTATCTCTTTTCCCATGAAGGACGCAGCATCTATATCTCCTGCCATTAACGCAAGTGCAGGATCACCTACATCCAGCATGATAAGTTGGTCAACGATAGGTTCTCCTTTGAAGCACTCTGTATTCGCCTCATACTCATAATAGCCCTGTGTACCGTCGTATTCTACAAGCTTTAAGGGTCCTGTCCCTATAACGGCATCATCTTCCTGGAATGTATAAGGATCGTCGACATCCTTCCATATATGCTCGGGAATTATCGGGACACATCCTGCAACATCATCTATAAAAGTAGGCATTGATTCCGTAAGGTGTATAGCAACGGTATAGGGATTAGGAACTTCTACCTGGTCTATCTCTTTCGCGTTATATGCGTACCACAACTGCGGATGATCCTTCGTGTAATCAAATGTGAACTTCACGTCATCTGCAGTAAACGGCTCACCATCGCTCCATTTCACGCCCCGGTGCAAGGAAAAGGTCCATGTCTTGGCATCATCTGACCTGCTCCAACTGTCTGCAAGCCAGGGTATCACGCCATGTTTGTCTTTCCAGGTAAGTGTATCGAAGATGAAGCTCATTCTAATATAACCAGGTCCTTTTGGAAAGAGTGCAAACGGAGTAGGATAGCCGTAATCACCACCTTCTATCTTAATACTATTTTCAGCCGTTGCAGCTGCGGTCGCCCCACCTGCTGCTGCGGATATTCCGTAGAACGCACAGCATAAGAGTATTGCCAAACACAATATGGTAATAATTCGCTTCATTTTCTCTTTCTCTCGCCCCCTTTTCTCCATTTTTATTACTCGCTTTTTGCTTTTTTAATTGACCTTATGTAATATAAATACAATTTTTTTACTCTACTTTTTTGTTTATCTCATATTAAGTTAAGACTTTCGGTTTTTTAAATTGAATATTAAGTATATCTTATGCCTGTTTAAGTGGTAGAGCTACACGGATTTGATTTCTTCTACGTTAATCAGTGTTAATCTGTACCAACAAATAATTAATTTTAGTTGGATATTACGCTTTCTTGTTGTATATAAGGTGTAACTTCTACCTATTTAGGACGCAGATTTACGCAGAAAACTATTTCCTCAAATTATCAAATAAAAGCCTTACGTTTAACTTCCTGTTTAGTGCCAAAATCAAGTTCTATCATCAGTCATTGCATTCTCATAAACCTTTTCCAGAAAACCATTTTATAACCCAGTTTATTATAAACGCGATAGAAGATTCTAATAATCTCCTCCGTCAACTAAACCATCAAAATATTTAAAATCCTGATTATCTGCGTTCATCTGCGTCCGATTATCAAAAATTATTCTTTCTTG
>WSZT01000050.1 GCA_013139985.1 Candidatus Methanophagales archaeon
CTTCCTCCATGTACGAGGATAAGAAATACACGGTGCCATATCTATCTCCTACGGATGTAATTATCTTGTTGTCCTGAAGGACCTTAAGATGGTGCCTTACGGTTTTGTAATCCAAACCAAGTAACTCAGTCAACTGATTGGCATTAAAAGGTCTTTCCCTTAACGCCCTGATTATACGGGCACGATTCACACCGCCTTTAGTACCAACAATCAGCCACCAAATTACACGTTTCATTGACATACATCAACCATCTTTTAAGTAAGCATTGAATGGGCGTCGAAGCTAATAAATCTTCAATTGCATTAAACACAACCTTTTGATGGCTATGAGTTCAAGAGCTAGGAAGGTATATTAATACGCGGGAGTTAAAAGCATGAAAAAGGACGAGGTTCTGCGTGTTATCGAAGAAGCAGCAAGAAATAAGCAGGTCGTGCTTTAACTACCCGATAATCAACTGAAGTCATTGCCGGCGGAGATAGCGAAGATCGAAAGTAGTAGTGCCACTTGCTTCTTCCCATTACTTTTTTTGTTCATCCTTTTTTATACCGCCTGCTATAAAGTTCAGAATGTATGCCATAAAACTTTTGATTGTTGATATAAATCACATTATTTATGTAATACTGTGTTACAAAAAACCGTTCTATCACTTTATCTTCCAGCTACCGCTTCGGATTAGCAGTTAAACGAAAAAAGAGGATATGATGTCACTTTCAATAAACATCAGTTATGCCAGCAAGTGGAGTAATCGCAGCCGTATAGGGTGCCTTGCATAGATAACAAATAAAATAAAGTAACACAATCTCAAAATTGTGGCACCGATAAAAACCGAAAGTAATAAATATACCTAAGATATGAATATTACGTAGGTGATATAAAAAAATGTGCGCGCCATTAGGGATAGCAGTAGCGGGTGGAGTTGTCGGGATTCAGGCGATATTAGCGACAAAAGTCCTGGGTGTTGTCATTCTCGGCAGTATCTTCGTCTTGAATTACTTCCGCCCGCTAAAAGGGTTACGCCTTAAAAAAGTGAGTGAATAAGCGGAACAAAGTAGACTTCCGCATTCTCACTTTTTATTTTTTTTTCCATACAATAATAAAAAATGAGCGACCGGAACTTATATTTTGATGCGTATGACCTCACAATGATGGTCCTGTTTGCCTTTGCCAGTGCCCTACTAAATACATATCTGCCAATAAAATTTTTTACCGAATATCTTGGCATACCGGGACCTGCGGCTGGCATGGCGTTACTGGGCGGTTTCATATTTGTGTTTTGGGCGGCTTTGGCACGGGCGATAATAAAGAAGAAGTATGTGGCAATTGTTACATCGCTTTTAATAGCTTCTTTTTGCATGCTTATAGCGCCGTGGTACGGAATTGTGTCACCCATTTGGTTCGGCATTTACGGTATTATCGCTCTGCTTTTAATGGGATTCTTTGTAGATCTAACATGGTCGGAATCTAAATTTAGGGTAGGACTTGGTGGTGGTCTGGGGAATTTAGCGTGTTTGGGCATTACCTGGATTGCTATTGGGGTTCATATCGGGGTCTGGGCATCGCCCGAATTCGCACCGAGTCTTGGCCTTGCCGCTTTCATCTCCGGCTTTATTGGCGCGTTGATCGCATATTGGGTTTCAAAGGCATTTTTGTGAGTGATTGAGTGATTGATAGATAAAGAAAAGAGAGAAAAAACAGAAAAATGAATATGGTTGAATCGATAGAAGAACTTGACTGGAACGAAATGTGGAAGAAAGCAATGCAGAACTCATCATTTAGAAAACGACGCCAGCGAGATACAACTGAATTTTGGGATAAAAGGGCAAAAGGGTTCAATGAATCAATAAAACGCAATGATCGTGCAGAACGGATAATAGCAAAGCTTGACATAGAGCCCGATGATACCGTGCTGGACATCGGTGCAGGACCCGGAACGCTTGCAATACCAATTGCAAAAATGGTGAAGCACGTTACTGCAATAGACCCTTCTAAAGGGATGCTCGCATATCTAAAGGCAAATGCAGTAACTGAAGGATTGAAAAACATAACTTGTATAAACAAGAAATGGGAGGATGTGACGATAGGGCGCGATATTGGCGAGCACGACATCGTAATCGCATCGCACTCGCTCTCGATGCTTGATATAAATGCTGCTGTCTCGAAGATGAACGATGTTGCAACGCGATATGTTTACATTTTCACATTCGCCGGGTGGCGATTCTGGGATTATGACGAACTCTGGCTCACATTATTCGGTGAACAATTCCAACCCGGACCGGATTACATATATCTCTACAATGTTCTGTACGAAATGGGCATACACGCAAATGTAGAGATTATTAAATCTGAACATAACCAGCAGTTCTCTAATTTGGACGAAGCAGTAGAGCGATGGATGGATGATCTCGAGGTATCATCGCCAAAAGCAGAAGAAGTGATCAGATCATTTTTAGCAGAAAAACTTGTTGTGGAAGCCGGGGCACTATGGTCAAAGCATGAACTGAACAGCGCTATGATATGGTGGGGAAAAAAGGAGACACCGATTTGAGTATAACATTTTTTCAAGAAAGAATAATTTTTGATAATCGGACGCAGATGAACGCAGATAATCAGGATTTTAAATATTTTGATGGTTTAGTTGACGGAGGAGATTATTAGAATCTTCTATCGCGTTTATAATAAACTGGGT
>WSZT01000193.1 GCA_013139985.1 Candidatus Methanophagales archaeon
AGGTGATTCCGGAAGGTGTAACTGACTCGTATTTTAAGGAGTGGAAGACGGAGCAGGACAAATATCTGGCAGAAGCAGAAACGGCGTTCCATCCACTACCGCTAAAAAGAATCAGGCGATTCCCGACTGAAGTAAAGGGCCTGAAACTCTTGGCTGAGCTCGGGGACGAGTTATTTGGCGATGAAGATCCCTCTCAGGTCTACTATGAAGGCAAAGCGATAAGAGTATTAGAGTTAGAGCAAGGTATAGAGGTGGTAGTTCCTATCGCATTCGCAAGCAAGGACGTATGCGAGGTGGAGAGGATGGGAGAGGACCTGTCAGTAGTCATTTCGACTGATATAGGCGAAATCAGGAATTTTATCCCACTTCCCGCCATCGCACAGATGATGACACTGGAGAAAGCGAAACTTATAAATGGTGAGCTACATATATATTTCATTGATGAACGATGGAAGAAGGAAAAATAAAGGAAGGGGAAGAAGATGTGGTCAAGGCGATGAAGATTCTTGTTGAGTCGTCTCTTATACCACTGAAGGTTGCTGTAGATGTAGTTGGAAACATAGCTGAATCCGTTGAGGACTACATCCCAAAACCATCGAAGCTCGCAGCCGACCTTATAGGCGCTCGGGTAACCGCATTAAAAGCGATAAGTAAGATTGTCGATAAGGAAGTAGAGCTTCTGGAGAAGTATAAGGGAGACCTGGAAGTTAGTGACGAGAAGAAGGAAAAAGTCACGGTCGAATAGTAAATAGAAAGCGCAAAGAGAAAAAATCAAAAAGCGCTTTTTTAGCTTTGCTCTTCGGAAGCAAAGCGAAAGTGGATTGGGTATATTTCCAGGACCACAAGATTACACTGATGTCCACAAACCTTTCTTTCAAACTTTAAGAAAGTTTGATCAAAACGCTTCGCGGAAAGAAAGCTTTACCAAAGAAACTGATTTTTGATAAAACTTTTTTCTAAAAAGTTTTAGTGTTAATCTTGTAAAATCTCGTGCTTTTTCTCATTGGCTATGTAAATCGCCGGAATGATTATAATCTCACTTTAACAATCTCATATTCCCGCTCGCCCAATCCCATCCTGTGCGCTTCTCGCACCTGAACAGTCGGGTCACCCTGGAATTTTCGGTTACCTATCAGCTCTATGGTCGCCAGGTCTACGGCAACAATATCATTAGATGCTAAAACGCCTATGTCCGGGCTTATATATTCGGGCGCGAATTCCGCGCAATCGCAAAACGGCGTAATATCAATCATGAAATTAACAAAGATGCAATTGGTATATGGCAGGTTTCTAAGAACCGCATGAGCGACTTCCGCGAGCCGCTTCTGCAGTTTCTCCGATTCATCCTCTGGAGATTTCAAAGCGCCCGACTCACAGACATAACTACAGGATTCGCAACCCACGCAGTTTTCAATGATCAATTCATGATCTTCGCTATTTTCACCTGCTCGTTCACCCGCACACCTTCATCTTTCAGACCATCTGCTATAATCACTGGACAGTCGAGATAAGAAGGTAAGAACCCATGTGCAAATGCCGTTCTGTAATAGTCCATTGCGGTGTATCGTTTACCCTTATACATGGTAGTGGTATCAGTAACGAAAGGGTCTCCGCCGTTAATTTTCAACACTTCCACTATTCTCTTAACGTAAGAAGGTTGAATGAATGTTTTGTTCTTGCGCTCGCCCATATGCGCCTTTACAGCCGTAACTCCTGTTAAGTTGCTCACTCCTGCCTTTTCCAGCAATACTTCCAGATTTTCTATAATGCCGTCCTTCGCTTCTACAAAAGACTTGTTGCTAATTAAATGCTATCTCCACGCAAAGGCTTTTAATAGGATATAACATGTATTATAAAACATGATATTCATTAAGAGAGCCTTGATGGACGACAGGGCACTAAGAGCCACAATAGGGCTATCCGCATCAGAATTTAATCAACTGGCGCTGAGTTTCGGTCCAGAAATAGAAAGAGAGGAGTGGTTTAGATACGAGAGAGATTTTGAACAGGGAAACCGAAAAAGGAAACCCGGGGGCGGAAGGATAGGAAATTTGAGAAGTTCCACAGAAAAATTATTTTTCATTCTCTTTTATTTCAAGTGTTATCCAACTTTCGACGTCTTAGGACTATTATTTGATCTCGACAGATCTAATGCATGTCGCAATGTCCAGAAATTAACACCAATATTAGAGAAAGTACTTGGCAAAAAAATGGCTCTGCCAAGTAGGAAAATTAAGAGTTTGAAGGAGTTATTTGAGATATTTCCCGGGGCTAAGGACATATTCATTGACGGGACAGAGACGCCAATTCAAAGACCTAAAGACGAAGAGAAACAAAAAGAAAGCTATTCCGGCAAGAAGAAGGCACATACTCGTAAGAATATACTTATCACAGATATAAATAGATGGATTGGTTTTCTAAGCCCTCCAGAAGAAGGTAAAAAACACGATTATGGTATGTTCAAAGGCCTATTTCCGCCGGAAATATTCCCAAAAGGCATAACGCTATGGCTAGATTTGGGTTTCACTGGCGTTGATAAGGATTATCCAGATGCGTCTGTTATGATGCCAAAGAAGAAGCCACGGGGAAAAGAATTGACTGGTAAAGAGAAGGCGCAGAATAAGGTTATCAGTAGCATCCGAGTTCGGGTAGAGCATGCTATCGGCGGAATTAAGCGAATGCGAATAACCACTGACAAGTTTCGCAACAAAAAAGAGACTTTTAATGATAAAGCTATGTTACTTTCATGTGGACTATGGAATTATCATCTAATGTGCCGTTGAACAGGACGGGCGGAAGCAACATATTAGCCCCTAAAATAATAATTTCGCAACAAGTCTAATGTACTACAGTTTCTGGATAGTTTCAAGTTCGTGCATAAAGAGCAGTTAGGGAACGGAGATTCAGTGGACCCTGAGATCTTAGGTTATATCTTTGAACGTGCGATGACCGCCAGAGATAGAAAGG
>WSZT01000106.1 GCA_013139985.1 Candidatus Methanophagales archaeon
TGTGTTAATCTTGTGAAATCTCGTGGTTTTTTTATATTGATATACAAATACAAATCTGAATCCTAAACAACCTCTAAAATCAAATTGCTCGGCACACCCATATTTTTCACCCCTTTCCCGCCATCCCCTTCAATCGCCCCATTTCCTGCCATTCCTTCTCTGTGTATAGAAGTTGAGTTGTTTCCACCTCTCCTGTATCCACACCCACAATCATTTTATTAAAGATGAACTCGAACTCGTCAGGGCTTATGTTTTTACCGCCAAGTCCGGCAATAAAAGATAGCAGGAGCGGCCGATGTTTCTCATTATATAGGCAACTAGCAATCTCCGAATGTAGAATCCCGCCCTTGCCTATGCTGATGTTCTGATCTATGACTGCAACTGCCCTCTTCCCGGTGATTGCTGCTTTTAGATCTGCCACGGGAAATGGCCTTACGAGCCGCAACCGCAAAAGCCCAGCATTTATTCCTCTTTCTCGGGCATTGTTAACAGCCGCCTTGCCGAGAGTGGAGAAGGAGTTGGTCATAACGAGAACATAATCTGCGTCCTCCAGCATATAGCCTTCAAAGGTATCATAGTTTCGACCAAATCTGGTTTCAAATTCCTCACAGACCTCTTTATAGACCGCAAGCGCGTTTTGACTCGCCATATGCATCTGGTACTTGAAATATGAGTAGCTAGACCCGCCAAGTACTGCCGCGCTTTGGGCCATTGGTTGACTAGCCTTGAAAAAAGCGTGTTTCGGCTGATAAAGCGGCAGAAAATTTCTGACCCGCTCCACATCTGGCACCTCTACGGGTTCCCGGGTAAATGAGAGATAAAAACCATCAAGATTAACAATAATTGGTAGCAGCACCCGCTTGTCCTCTGCCAACCGGTATGCCATCAGGATAGAATCTAAAACCTCCTGGCAGGTCTCACAATGTATCTGCAAAAATCCCGTGTCCCTTGCTGCTAGTACATCGTTATGGTCTGGCTCGAGTGTAATCGGAGAGGACAAGCCCCGCGATACATTTACCATCACCAGTGGTACTCGCCAGCCGGCCACTGCATAGAGCATCTCAAAACCATACAGAAGCCCTTGACTCGATGTGGCCGTAAAAGCACGAGCGCCCGTAGCAGAAGCAGATCCCGCTGCTGTTAGCATCGAATGCTCGGAGTCCATAGTAACGAACCTGCTATCCATAACACCATCGGAAATCCACCTTGCCAAAGTCTCGATAATCTCTGTCTGGGGCGTTATCGGATAGACGGGGATATAATCCACTTCGGCCAACCGCACCCCCCATGCAGCCGAGGCATTGCCCGTGAGCATCTCTTTTCTCATTTCTCTGCACCGTCCTGAAATCAGGCATGAACCTCCCGTACCTTGCCTAAACTATTTGTGGGACATTCCTCAATACAGATCAGGCAGCCTTTACAGTTATCGTAATCGGTATATGGGTAGTCATCTTCATTTACTAAAATACAGCCATCCGGGCATCTGGCAACGCAGATCATACACCTGGTGCAGGAATCGTAATTCCAGACAGGTCTAAAAACGCGCCAGTTACCGGTCATTCGCAAGGGCGTATTGCCGGTAGCGTTTATAGCAGGACTGGAGACCGCTGCATGTTCGAACGGTAGGGAGATAACGGTGCTCTTTTTTTTGGTTGTGCCAATAGTTTTTAGTTTTATTTCTATTTTTGCTGGCGTGATGGCATTGAAACAATATAGTGCAGCAGCTACGTTTTTATCTAAAAGTTTTCTGTCTGTTATGATCTCGGATAATACTTTTTTCACTGCATCCTTTAAAGACTCTTCGCTAAGACCAACGATCCTGGCGGCAACTCCGCCTGCAAGGGTGCTAAGGATCGGCATGCCCAGCATATCAAGCCCAATCTTCGTTATATCCAGTGTTAATACCTGAGCGGTGATTTTATACTCGGCCTTCGCCTCCGCCGGGCTATGGGCGGTGTTTATAAGTACTATACCGCCCTGTTTAAGGCCTGATACAGGCATCGTCAAAGGATCTTGCAATAGCGTTTCGTCCATGACTATCACAATATCTGGTTCTGGTATCACACCGCGTTCCATGATGGGTTCTTCAGATATACGTGTAGAGGCAGCTACTGGTGCACCCCGCCTCTCGGCACCATATAATGGGAAGTCCTGAGCATAATAGCCGTCCAAAAATGCCGCGGTACCCAGCACTTTACTGGCAACTCTTGCGCCCTGACCGCCCCTACCATGAAATCTCAACCTGTACATTTTTAGTCTATAATTTCTCTTTTGCGTGCATAAATAAAAAAACCTTATTTCTTTGATCAAACTTTCTTTGTGAAAGAAAGTTTGCTGCGTAAGCCTTTTTCGGTAAAGCCTTTTTCTTTAGAAAAAGGGTTTATCATCACAACTGCATCTTCATCGCCATAATACCCCGGGATTATACCCTGCATGACAAAGCCCAAATGGCTATAAAACGCCCTTGCCACCTCATTACTCTCACGCACTTCCACAATCGCATCACCCCTTGTTCGCTTCAAAACCACTCCTACAAGCTTTGTCCCTACCCCACTTCTCCTGTACCGCGCGTGCACTGCAACAGAGACTATATGCCCATCAGGATAAAAGATAACATAGCCAACGACTTCATGCCCCGCGATATATACAATGAAATTATCGCGATATGCATACGCGAAAGACAAAAACGTAACCTGGTCATATGGCGTTTTCGGGAATGCATTCGCTTCTATCCTCAAAATCGCACCCAAATCAGCCCGCCTGAATTCCCTTATCCGCCCTCGCATTGCCTCATACCCGTTATGCTAATCATCACCCCTCTCCCATCTATATCCCCAATCCCTCTTCCAATGCTTCGAGTACGAGTCTTGATGACCCCCTCACGTTTTTTATCTCGAGCCCAAACGTCGAAGCGAATTTGTCAACTGTCTTTCGGTATTCTATATCGTCCTCATCCGCTTCACTATAGCATATCTTCACCACTCTCTGGTAATGGTTCTTCATGAGTCTCATTATCCTGCGTGTGTCACTAGCAGCACTTCTTTTACTGTTCCCGGCCATAATACCAACAGAAGATTCTAAAATCACCTGTGGCTCCTTTATTATTGCTGCACCCGCGGGCGTCATGAAAAAAGTACCTATCTCTTCCCGTAGCAGCGCCTGCACCTTCTCCTTACCCAGTGCAATCTCGATACAATTGTTCAGTATTGCCCCTTTTTTATCGCGCGGTATTACTACTGGAACCTCTACGTTTTCTATCACACGCTCCATTTCTCTTGCTGTACTGCCACAGAGCCCGTAGCCCAATATGACAAAATCCACTACAGGGCTCATCGTTTTTAGACTCGCTTCAATCTCAGCCAGTAGTTTATCCGGGTAATCATGCGATTGTAACTCCAATACACGAATAATCACCGAATTATTTATGTTATCCGCACGAATTTCCTTCCCTATTCCCGCAATTGTTTTCTCTTTTACATTTAATTTTGATTTTGTTCTTGCCTCTTCCACCAACTCACTTGAAAATCGCTCGTTCACCTTCTTAGTTAATATAGTCAGCGCTAAATTATTCGGCTCCGGCAGCAAGAAGAATATCCGGTCTACGCCCGTTCTCCTAACCACCGCCCCTATTTCTTTTCTTAATATCTCACATGTAATGACTCCGATATGCATTAGATCAAACCTTTTCTTAAAAAGAAAAGCGTTGTGCAAAATGAAATCTTAGGGTTAGTCCTCCATCATTTCCACGCCATAGTCAGCTTCGAGAAAAGCAATGACATCCGTTTTGTTTATCCTCTGCTTCATTGGCAATTTCTTCTTCTGTATCTTCCGCTCTTTTATTCGATACCCCGGCCTTTTTAACGCGACTGAAACATCCATCCCAAATATACCGACCGTAGGCTCGTAACGGTAGCCAAAGTCAGTATGCTCTTCAACACCAAAGGAGAAATTACCCAGTGTGTCAAGCTGACTCTTATAGAGCTTATTTTGTATTTTAAAGCATCGTTTGAGGAAATCATCAGCTCGTGCTCCTCGTAGCGTGACATTACACGCGATAGATTCACCTTTTTTTATGCCCAGTGGCTGTAAGGACTTCTTAGCCGTTCTTCTAATCGGTTTTTGACTCACAATACGCTCTAAAAGTTTATCTGCTTTTGCTAACTTCTCGCCACTTTCGCCCACACCCATGTTTATCACTACTTTGTCCACTTGTATCCTTCTCATCGATTCTGCTGCCATTTTTTCACATTCGCTCCTTTCTTTATATACTGTATATGTTCCGTTCTACACGCCCGGTATCTCTATTTTCTCCTTGCCCACCACGAAGACATAATCCTCTATGGTCTCGAAACTCCGTTCATCTTGTTTTATCCGTACAACATTTGGATCAGAACTTTTCGTCTTCCTTATCTCTTCTATTTCACCTGTCTCCGCTGAGTGCTTTCCGCCTATCACTACCGCTTTATTCCCGGCTTCATATGCAAAATGCTGCAATATCTCGTTATCGGGCACGGAAATCATCAGCGAATCATGTGTTTTTATCTCCTCATTTCGCTCGTCTGGAAGGATATTCCGACCATCATGCAAGTTCAATTGCCGCTTCCCCGCTTTTATCATCGTTCTGCAGTTCACCCGACATAATTTCCTGAATGCCGCTTCCTCGTCTATTTCTATCAGCGACAACTTACCCTTCTTGTCTAAAAGAACCATATAGTTGGCTTTTAGCTTTGGTACGGAAAGAACATCAAAGATACCAATAGGGAACTTATGCTCTTTCCTTACCTTCCCATTGACCACTACATTGCCTTCGTTCAATATCCTCTTCGCTTCCCTACTATTGTCCGCTAACTTCAGCAGATCCCTCACGAGCAGAAGCAGAGGCATGCTTCTATCTTTTGGATGCGGCCCAGGTACTGGATCTACCGACCAGTACGATACTTTCCTTTTTATCTTCCAGCTACGAGGTGCTGCTATTCTTTTCTGATGTCCCATTTTTATCTGTTTCTCCTATTATCGTTCATTCGTTTGTTTACGCATAAGCATGTCGCACCAAATCTTCCGCTCGCTCTTCGAACTCCTGCTGTGCTTTAACCGTTGTTGTTGGCTTCATGCTCTTAATTGCCGATTCGAAATGTTTCTTCATTACTATTATGTTCTTTAGTATATCTTTAATATTCTCTTCAGTTATTTCCGGAGTGACGAACTCACGTAAAGCAGCCATTACTGCTTCTTTTACTATTCCCGCTATATCGGCCCCGACATAACCCTCCGTCATTTTCGCAAGTTCTTCTATAATTACGTCCGCCCCTAATGGCTTCCCGGCTAAATGAACCTTAAATATGGCCTCCCGCGCTTCCTTTGTCGGCGATTGTATATATATTAACCTATCCAATCTCCCCGGCCGCAGTAATGCCGGGTCTATTATATCCGGTCTGTTTGTCGCCGCTATGATCATCACATCTTTTAACTCCTCTAATCCGTCCATTTCGGTTAATATCTGTGAAACTACCCGCTCTGTTACATGCGAGTCTAAACCTGCGCTTCGGATAGGCGCGATTGAATCAATCTCATCTAAGAAGATAATACAAGGTGCAGATTGCTTTGCTTTTCTGAAAATCTCACGCACTGCCTTCTCTGACTCGCCAACCCATTTTGAAAGCAGTTCAGGACCTTTAATCGAAATGAAATTCGCATCGCTCTCATTCGCTACCGCTTTCACCAGCATCGTCTTCCCTGTTCCCGGTGGACCAAACAAGAGGACGCCTTTCGGCGGCTTTGTATTTAACAGCGAGAAAACATCAGGATATTTGAGTGGCCACTCCACAACCTCCTTCAATTCCTGTTTCGCACGCTCCAAGCCGCCTATGTCTTCCCACTTCACATTTGGCACTTCTACAAAGACTTCCCTTAGTGCTGAAGGCTCGGTGTTCTTTAACGCTTCATTGAAATCATCCATTGTTACTTCCAGCTTTTCCACCATTTCAGCCGGTATCTCCTGCTCCAGGTCTATCTCAGGCAGTATTTTACGCAGAGCGTGCATAGCGGCCTCTTTACATAACGTGGCAAGGTCTGCACCGACAAACCCGTGCGTGAAATTCGCGATTCCTTTTAGGTTCACATCTTCCGCCAGTGGCATTCCACGTGTATGCACTTGCAATATCTCGTCACGGCCGTTCCTGTCCGGAATGCCTATTTCTAGCTCTCTATCAAATCGACCGCCCCTCCTCAAAGCTTCGTCAAGCGCATTTGGTCTGTTTGTGGCCCCAATTACTACTACCTGTCCCCTTGATTCCTGACCATCCATTAACGATAGAAGTTGAGCTACTACCCTCCGCTCCACTTCACCCGTTGTCTCGCTTCTCTTCGGCGCTATTGAATCCAATTCATCTATAAATATAATGGACGGAGCGCTCTTTTCCGCGTCCTCAAATATCTGCCGCAGATGGCGCTCACTTTCACCATAAAATTTACTCATTATTTCCGGTCCTGAAATGGAATAGAAATTAGCATCCGTCTCATTTGCAACTGCTTTTGCTATCAGTGTCTTTCCTGTTCCCGGCGGCCCCTGCAGGAGTACACCCTTTGGTGGCTCTATCCCCAATCGCTCGAACAGCTCCGGATGTCGTAATGGTAATTCTATCATCTCCCGTATCAGTCCTATTTCCCGCTTTAGTCCTCCGATGTCCTCATAAGCCACACGAGGAACGCCTATTTTCTCCTCCCGCGCCTTACGAAGTAGAATTTCGGTTTCTATATTTGGGATCACCGTGCCTAAGGGCACGGTATTAGTAACAACAAAAGAGACAGGATTACCAAGCATATCAACCCTTATAATTTGACCTTTAGTAATTGGCATGCCTTTCAATCGGCTCAATAAATAACGCTCACCACCTGCAATTCTTACCTGTTGGGTGGGCTCAAGCGTGATCCTTTTCGCCGCTTTCACCCGCGTCTTCCGCAGCCTCACCTTGTCATCTATGGCGACACCTGCATTGCTCCTTATATTCCCATCTATACGCAGTATTGACTTACCTATGTCGGGTGAATATCCAGGATGGACAATAGCAGTGGCGACACTCCTTCCTTCGATTTCTGCCACGTCTCCGGGTATAAGCCCAAGCTTTCGCATCGTTTCCGTCTCTAGTCGTGCTATCCCTCTACCGGCGTCTCTGTGGTACGCCTCAGCTACCCGTAATATCACTGACGCCTCTCCCTCTTCTTTATCCGTCATCACCCTTTCTTCATCCACATATTTGTTATTTTATCATTATAAAACAAAACCTAAATTGTTATCCGACTTTTATATGTTTATAATAGAACTGGAGAATATAGCAAAATGAGAGACGATTTGTTAATGATTCCGGGACCGGTGCCGGTACTGCCACGCATCCTTGATGCGATGTCAAAACCAATGATACCGCACAGAGGTGAGGAGTTCAAACAGCTTTATGTAGAGGTAGTAGAGAATTTAAGGGCAATATTCAAAACGAGAAATGGCCTCTTCCCGCTTAGCGGGTCGGGAACATGCGCTATGGAATCGGCAATAGCCAATCTAGTTGATAATGGAACAAGCGTAGTGTGCATAGCAAATGGTAAATTCGGTGAGCGGTTTTACGAGATCGCAGAGCGATATACTGAGCACGTCACGGTCGTTAACTTCGACTGGGGGGGTCCAATAGAATTAGAAAAGGTAAAAGTAACCTTAGAAAGTAATCCTGATGTGGTGACGATGGTGCATAACGAGACATCCACGGGCATTCTCAACCCTGCGAAGGAAGTGGGAAAACTGACGAAGAAGCATGATGCCGTTTTTGTGCTCGATTGTATCACATCCATAGGTGGTAATGATGTCCCGGTAGACCAACTCGGTGTGGACATTGCTATTGTGGGATCGCAGAAATGTTTGGGTGCACCACCAGGGTTATCCGCACTTTCTGTTAGCGATAAGGTATTGGACCTAATGCGTGCGAATAAAAAAAGGCCGTATTACATGGATATTATTGCTTATAAGAAGAGTTTAGATAAGAAACAGACGCCCTATACGCCCGCTTTGCCGCTTTTCTTCGCACTTCATGAAGCTTTAGAGGTGATAATAGAAGAGGGCATGGCTAAAAGGACAGAAAGGCATAGGATGCTGTCTGCAATGGTTAGGACGGCAGTTACGTCTTTGGGACTTTCTTTGTTCCCGCAGTTGAATGAAGTAAGTGAGTATTCTAATACTGTCACCGCGATAAACATGCCATCTGGCTTATCTGATGAACAACTCAAAGGAGGTATGAAGAGAAAAGGCGTAATTGTGGCTGGCGGGCAGGAAAACCTAAAAGGCAAGATATTCCGGATGGCAACTATGGGGAATATAACCGAGCGGGAAGTGTCAATGGCTATACGGGCATTAGGCGAAGTGTTAATGGAAAAAGATGTTAAGGGAGGATAGCGGAATAAAAGTCTTCTCGTTCGATGTAGACGGCACGTTAGTGAGCCAGGAATTTGCAGATTGCGTTTGGCTACGTGGTATTCCAGAAGCATACGCCGCGAAGCACGCGTTGAGCTTTGAACATGCATTTGAATTTGTAAAGCGAGAATATGACAATATAGGCGAGAACCGGATAGAATGGTATAATATACGTTTCTGGCTGCGGAAGTTCAACTTGAAAATACCATACGAAAAGCTATTCGAGAAATACGAGGCTGAAGTGAAGATATATACCGAGGTCGAAAGCGTTTTGAAAGTGCTGAAAGAAGCAGGATATGTGCTGGTTGTGAATTCCAATGCGGCAACAGAATTCATTGACTTCCAAATCCAACCAATAAGGAAATACTTCACACATGTGTTCTCGGCAACGTCTGATTTCGGCGAGTTGAAGAAATCAAATGGTCATTATGCACAGGTATGTGAGATTCTGGATGTGAAGCCGCAAGAGGTTGTTCATACAGGCGACCATTTTGTGTTTGATTTTCTCAATCCACGCAGAATTGGGATTACAGCGTATTATTTAGATAGGTCCCGAGATGCAATGCATGATGAGAATGGAAATGATGAGTTCGTTATAAGCGATTTGAATGAGCTTCTGGATGCCTTTGAACTCATATAACTGTAATGCGAATTTGGGTGAGATTTGGGTATAATCCGGGCGAAAGGAAAAGCTTAAAATGGCTTATTTCCATATATGACTCTGGAGATAAGTTTTTAAAAAATAGGAGGTGAAGCGAAAAGATGAGAAGAGAAATAATCGGCATTATATTGGTTCTGGCAGTGATAGCGGGTTCCATCGGTGTTATATCCGCTCAAAAACATTTCGGCATGCAAGCACCTGCGGAGGGTCATCAGTGGTTCGGTAGCGCAGGGTGGATGAGCCAGTTGACAGAAGGGCAAAGGGATGATGTGCGGCTGCAGATGCATGACTTCCAACAACAGATATGTGACCAATATAACCTTTCCTGCCCAGGTGCTCCGTTAAGCAATTTGACTGACGAGGAACGAGCAGATGTGCGGCAGCAGATGCGGATGTTCCAGCGGGGTCAAAGAAATGACACGCGAGATTTTCGACAGCAGATCTGTGACCAGTATAACCTCTCCTGCCCAGGTAGTCCGTTAAGTAATTTGACAGAAGAGGAACGAGCAGAGGTACAGCAAGAGATACAGGAGTTCCGGCGGGGTCAAAGGAATGACTCGCGAGATTTCCGAGAGAGTCAAAATCAGGAAGCGGAAGAGTTCTGGCAGCGAATCTCTGACCAGTACAACATCACAGATTCAATCGGCCCAAAATTTATGTATGGAGATGGCTATGGCTTCCGCGGCAATAAGGGCTCACACAAGCAGGGTCATGGACCAGGATTTGGAGGCTGAACATAAAAATCCGATCGGAACAAACCGAGATGCATAAATGTAGCAAGTGCGTGGTTGAACCACGCACCCTCAAATTTTTATTCCATGTTCATAAAAAGAGAAAGTTCACTCAGTATCTCCTCGGCAATCAGCCTTTTCGCTCCTTTCACCTGCTTTATCTCTTTCCCGCCTTCTCGCATTATATATACTTCGTTCTCCTCTGTCCCTATCCCGCCACTGCCAACGTCATTTGCAACAACCATCTCGAGCTTATAATCAGCCATTTTTTTTCTCGATTTTTCTATTAACTCTGCCTCAGAAACGTTCGTTTCCGCTTTAAATCACACAATGACAAGTTCTGGGAATTCACTCCGCGCCTCTTCTATTAATTTCCGAATAGGCGAGAGATGCAGATGTAAATCACCACCGGATGATATTTTTACTTCTGATGGGTCAACCGTAAAATCACCTATGGCGGCAGCGGAAATAAGCACGTCGTATCCGCTTCGGAGCTCGTTCATGCATGCATCTATCATTTCACGTGCAGTTTCGACCTTGAGTTCTTTTATCCCTAGTAGCTTCAGTTCATTGTTATGTATAATGGTGACCTCAGCACCTTGCTTATATGCCTCTTTTGCTAGTTCCTTCCCTGTTCGACCGGAACTTCGATTCGTTAAGATTCTTATCGGGTCTATCGGCTCAATGGTGGGTCCGCTAGTTATGAGGATTCGTTTCCCTGCAAGTCGCTTTGGCGACAGGACACGCTCAACGGCGAGCAGTATGTCCCCAATCGCTACGATTTTTGCCAGCCGTTCCTCTATTCTAGGGCCTATGACGGTAACACCAAGCCTTTTCAATTTCTCCAGGTTCTCTATCAGAACGGGGCTCCTATAGATAGATTCATGCATTGCTGGCACTATTAGGATCGGGAATCCCGAGCCGAAAGCAGTGGTTGCAAATGCCGTTACTGGCGTATCCGATACGCCCGTGGCGATTTTGTTGACTGTATTTGCCGTGCACGGCGCGATGATAAACAGGTCTGCCGAGCCTTCCATACCTAAAAACTCTACATGTTCTATATTTCCCATTAATTTCGTTATCACCTCGTGTCCCGTAGCATAATGAAGCGTATAAGGATGTATTATTTCTGTTGCCGCGTCACTCATCACACCATATACCTCTGCACCATGTCTTATCAATTCACGTGCGAGTTCAACAGTCTTTATCGCTGCGATAGAGCCCGTAACACCTAAAACTATCTTCTTACCCTGCAGAGATTGACTCTTTGTTCCTGTAATCCTCAAGGAGGGGTGTGGTCCCCTTTCTGCCCCTGTCATAATGGACCGGTCGGGATTTGAACCCGAGGCCTCTCGCACGCCAAGCGAGTGATCTTCCAACTGATCTACCGGCCCATCCTGCTACTTCTCTGCTTTTATACTTCTTCTATTTCTATTACGTGACTCAAGTTATATAAATTCTAAGAACAAACTAAATAAAATCAATTATTGACACCGATTAACGCAGAAGAAATCAAATCCGTGTAAATCCGTGCAAATCTGCGTCCTAAATTAAATTTATAGGTAAAAGATATACGTTATATACAATACAAAAGAATTATAGGTATCCCGATACATCTTCTATCATTCTTTCGCAATAGAAGCACCTGAACAGAGGCGGATTTGCACCCACAGTAACGAATTTCGATATAACCGGCTCCCGTTCAGCATTGGATATGCAATTGGGGTTTGCACATCTTATAATACCCTCTATTGATCCGGGAAGATATACTTTATGCTTTGCTATCACTTCAGAATTACGGATTATGTTTATGGATGCATTTGGCGCAATCAACGCGATTTTACCCACTTCTTCTGGCTTTAATTCCCTATCTTCCACCTTTACTATGTCCTTCCTGCCCATCTTCTTGCTTTGTACGTTCATTGCAACGCTTAAAACCGCATCTGTCCTCGCTGTTATCGACAATATCTTCAACACGTTTAGCGCCTGCCCCGCGGTAATATGGTCAATTACGGTTCCATTTTTGATTGCCACTACCTTTAATTCTTTCTTCATTTCAAGCGTCAGTGGGGCCGCCGAGATTTGAACTCGGGACAACTCGGTCTTCAGCCGAGCGCTCTCCCAGTCTGAGCTACGGCCCCATTCAAATTAATTATATCGCCACAGTAAATAAATTATATTTCTTTATGATACATAAAGCATATTATTTCTTTTGGTAATGCTTTTCTTTCTAAGAAAAGGTTTTTGGTACAGCTTTTAAAACTTTTTGAAAGAAAAGAACAGTTTCTGATGTAAAAATGGAAGAAGAGATAAAAAAGGCAATTGATTCAGTAGTAACAAAAAATGCGCGATACGCCGATCTCCGCCTGGAAAAGGGTTACGCAACGGTTATTGACCTAAGAGATGATGTATTCAGAGAGATGAGCTACAGCATAGACCAGGGCATGGGCATCCGAGTACTTTATAACAATTCATGGGGATTCTGTTCCTCCAATGAGATCTCAATACCCAAGCTGAGAGATAGCTTTGAAGATGCCTTTAAGATCAGTAAAGCGCTATCAGAATCAAGTAAGAAGACGGAAACTATAACACTAGCCGATACAAAGCCCGTAAACGACTATTATAAACTGAAGCCGAAGATAAACCCTGATGATGTCAGCATAGAAGCGAAGAAGGAGATAGTTAAAGATGTGTATAAAGCGGCGAAGGAACACTCCACACTCATAAAAAGCGTCTCCATCTCATATTTCGATGGCTACGAGGAGAAGATATATGCCAATTCCGATGGCAGCTATATAGTAACAGAAACGCCGGCAGTTTTTATGCGTGTGCATGCTGTCGCGAAGAAGGGAGACCTGTTGCAAGAGGGGAGAGAGAGCATAGGTGCTGTGGCTGGTTTTGAACTCATAGAAGATGTGGATTCTGCACTTCTGGGCGTAAAGGCTGCGGATAAAGCGGTTAGGCTGCTTGATGCTGAACTGCCACCCGGTGGTGAGTTACCTGTGATAATGGACAACAAACTTAGCGGCGTCTTTATGCACGAAGCGCTCGGGCATGCAGCAGAAGCCGACCACGTATTATACGGCGAATCTATACTAGAGGGTAGAGTAGGCGATGAGATAGCGTACAAAGGTCTAACGGTTGCTGACGATCCGACCATCGCAAATTCACATGGATATTACAAATATGACGATGAGGGTGCACGATCAAAGAGAACAGAGCTAATAAAAGACGGCGTTTTGGTCTCTTATTTACACACTCGGGAGACTGCAGGCAGGTTAGATGCAATGCCAACCCCAAATGCAAGAGCTGCTGACTATTCGGAAGTCCCTTTGGTCCGCATGAGTAATACCGTTATTGAAGAAGGCGATTGGGATTTTAAAGATATGCGAGCAGATATACAGTTTGGGATCTACGCCAAGGGTATGCGCGGAGGGCAGGTGGATACAGTAAGGGGTGAGTTCCAGTTCAGTGCGGAAGAGGCATTCATGATAGAAAATGGCGCGCTTACTAAGAGATTGAAGAACGTTTCTCTTTCCGGTAGGACCCTTGATGTATTGAAGAACATAGATGCCATAGGGAATGATAAAATGCAGGGCACAATAGGATTCTGTGGCAAAGATGGCCAGGAGGTCCCGGTCTCGGAATATGCACCGCATATGCGAGTGCAGAAGATACTGGTCGGTGGACTCCAGTGAGTCAGCCATAACTCAGCTATTTCTTCCGGAATTCAGTATAACCACATTTCCCGCAGGAATATCGGTCTGCATGTTCTGCTAAAAACACGCCTGTTCCACACCTTGGGCATGCCTTCCGCTTCCTGCGTAACTTAACTCCACCTTTTCCACTTACTACTTCGTAAAACTCATGTATTGCAGCCATTTTTATCTATTTAATCTCCTCCCTTTGCCACTTCAGTTTCTGTTACTTTCGCATCTTCCGTTTCTACTACTTTTGCATCTTCCTTTTCCACTTCGCCCTCGCCCAAGCTACTAAAATTTCTTTTTAATATATGCTCTCGCTCTACTTCCCTTAACCTATCTTCACTTTCATACACCTTTGCGTAGCCAACCGTTTCCCTCTTCCCGAATTCCGTTTTCATCCTATCGATTACAAGAAGGTTTTGAGTGCTCCGAAGCTCTTTTATTAATGCCTTACGCGCTTCTGCTCTGCCCGGTGAAGCTCCCTCATGCTTCAGCCTAAAGAAGACTTCCTTTCTCATCAACAGTTGATTATCGGCCTCTTTTGTTATCTCTATCTCCATATCTTTCTCTTCTCCCTATAATACAATACTATTACTACATTATTATGATTAATATCTCTAATTCACCTCACCTTCAATGCATATCGCCCCGCTTTCGTTATGCCCAATTTCTTCGCTATCTCGGACTCTGCCGCATCTATAATCGCCACATACCCACTCCAGTCACCACTAACTGAATTAGAGCCACATACACATACTGCCTTTCCACTTTCCATTATCCTATGGCAATCTCGGCATGCCTTTTCCATTAATCCTCCCCCTTCTTCTCAGCCTTCTCCGCCTTCTCAGCCTTCTCCGCTTCCGCCTTCTTCTTCTCCTCATCTGCATCGTCATTCTCTAGCCACTCTAATTTACCCAAGCCCGGCTGCCGCATTGTTAACCCGATCTTACTATCACCCGGGTCCCGCTCATTTAGCGAAATTGCAACTATCCTTGCACGTACCTTATCTCCCTCTCCCAATGTCCTATTAGTATCCTTAGTGACGAGTTTCGCACCTTTCTCGTCATATGAGATGTATTCATCAGTAATCTGGCTGATATGTAACAAACCATCTAAGGGACCTATCTCCACAAAAGCGCCAAATTCTACTATCTCTACCACGGCCCCTTCTACTATCTCCTGCATCGTGGGCCGGAAAACGAGTGCATCAAAGATCGTTTCATAATAGACGCCTGCGTCACCGATCATTATCCGTCCCTCTTTTACATCCACAATGTCCTGTATTGCAATGAACATCCCTAGCTTTTTATCCATCCGCCCCTCCAGTCTATCTTGTAACATCTCCTTTACAACAAGCCGTAAATCATCCCCTAACCTCTCAGGCGGCACTCTTACTACATCAATCGCACTTACTTTCGTATACATCTTTCTTTTATCCTGCTTCGCC
>WSZT01000101.1 GCA_013139985.1 Candidatus Methanophagales archaeon
ATTATATTATGTGGGCAGCTGCCAATTACACAAGTAACTTTAAATGCAAGAAAGCAGTGAGGAATGGACCGAGAAATACAGACCGAAGAAGTTAAGCGAAGTTGTGGGCAACGAGAAAGCAATAGAAGAGCTGAACTCGTGGGCTGATGGGGTTGTTAAGTCAAAGAAAGCCGTTATACTTCTCGGACCGCCAGGCTGTGGCAAGACCTCTGCTGCGTATGCACTCGCTTCTGAGCGCGTCTGGGAGGTTATAGAGCTTAACGCATCTGACCAGAGAAACGCTGGAGTGATAAGAAGTATAGTTGGACCCGCCAGTGCAAGCAATACGTTTAGCAAGGCGACACGGTTAATCATTTTGGACGAGGCGGACAACATTCATGGCAATGAAGATAGAGGTGGAACGAAAGCGATAACAGAGATAGTGAAACGAAGCACACAGCCTATAATTCTCATTGCTAATGATAAACTCGGAATGGGAAGAACGCTGTTACGGAACTGCAAGCTAATAAACTTCCAGAGGATAAAGTCGGGTACTGTTTTCCGTGTGCTAAAGGTGATAAGCAATGCAGAAGGGTTGGCTATAGAAGATGAAGTACTACTTATTATGTCCAAAAACGCTAATGGCGATTTGAGATCGGCAATAAACGACTTGCTGGCTATTTCAATGTCTGAATTGAAGATAGAAGCAGGTAGCATAGCGACAGGGGGAAGAGATATAGAAGAGGACATCTTTGCCGTATTGAAGAAGATTTTCGGTGGATACGACCTGCAAGAAGCCTTAACTTCGCTTTACGGTCTTGACAAGACGCCAGAGGAAAGCATACAGTGGATCCACAAAAATTTTTCCTATCAACATAATGACAAAAGCTTTTTACATGGTTTGCAGTACCTTAGCAGGGCAGACATGTTTTTAGGGCGCGCGAGACGTCGAGAGAATTTCAAGTTCTGGCGATATAGTTCCAGTTTAATGGTTTGCGGCGTGCTTTCTGCAAAAGAGATGCAGGCTGATAAAAGAGTGCCACGATATTTCCGCTCGCCATGGCAGCGAGAGCAACGGACTAGAGAAAGTATCAAATCCATGCCGGTAAGCGATGATGTAGCAAAGAAAATAGCAGAATATTGCAAAGTGCCTGTGAGCTATGCACGATTCTTTATCGTCCCGTTTTTGACCTTTTTTTTCCACGACATGCAGAAGGCGACAGATATTACGGCATCGTTGCGGTTAGAGGTACCACAAATAGCATCTTTAATGAGTGGTACGGATAAAGAGGAAAAAGCGAAGAGGATATATCACGGTGCGTTTGCGATACCAGCGAAAAAGAGAAGTGTGGCTAAAGTTGAAGTTGAAGAAGCACTAATAAAAACGAAGGAAGTTGAGACAGTCGAAGTGGCGGGAGAAGAGGAAGTGGCGAAGAATCAAAAGACGCTGGCGGATTTCTTTTAGCTTTTATTATCTCTATCTCGCGCTCTAATCGATCAAACCGCTCTTCCATGAACGACTCTTCACCAAGTTCGACAGACTTGTAAAGCAATTTCCCCGCGGCATCCAAACGCTCACCTAACTATTCATGCAATTCCCCCCTTTTTATCTTTAAATCAAAAATTTAATATATATGTCCGATTTAAACTTATATGGTGATTAGCATGTCAGGAACGGTAGCAGAAAAGATAATCAACGGGCATATTGAGGAGGGTAAAAAGGCTCGTGGGGAAGAGGTTGCTTTGAAGATTGATCAGACACTTACCCAGGATGCAACAGGAACTATGGCTTACCTACAGTTCGAAGCCATAGGCATACCAAGGGTAAGAACCGAGCTGAGCGTTAGTTATGTTGACCATAATACGCTGCAAACCGACTTCAAAAACCCCGATGACCATATATACCTGCAATCAATAGCCAAGAGATATGGTTTGGAGTTCTCCCGCCCGGGTAATGGCATATGTCATCAACTTCATCTGGAACGGTTTGCTTGTCCTGGTAAGACACTGATTGGCTCAGACAGCCATACGCCTACTGCGGGTGGTATAGGCGCATTTGCAATAGGAGCAGGAGGTCTAGATGTAGCGGTTGCCATGGCTGGTATGCCGTACAGACTAAAGTATCCAAATATTGTTGGTATAAAACTCACAGGAAAACTTCCGGACTGGGTCTCAGCAAAAGACGTTATACTGGAGGTTCTTCGCAGGATAGATGTTAAAGGCGGTGTGGGCAAGGTACTTGAGTACTTTGGTCCCGGAGTTAAGACCCTTAGCGTGCCCGAAAGGGCAACAATAACTAATATGGGCACCGAAACAGGAGCAACGACAAGCGTATTCCCTAGTGACCAAGAGACAAAAGCGTTCATGGAGGCACAGGAACGCGGCGAGCAATGGATTCCACTTGAAGCTGATGCGGATGCGGAATACGATGAGCTCATAGAGCTCAACCTAAGCGAAGTAGAGCCACTGGCAGCTCTTCCTCACAGTCCTGGAAAGGTCAAGCCGGTGAGTGAGATTGCCGGGCTGGAGGTACAGCAAGTAGCGATTGGTTCCTGTACTAACTCCTCTCTACGCGACCTTAAAATCGCGGCAAATATTCTTAATGGGCATACCATCGCAGATAGCCTGCATCTCACTATAAATCCTGGTTCACGGCAAGTGGTGGAGCACCTTATTGAGAGTGGCGAGATGCGTTATCTCATAGCTGCAGGTGCAAGAATCCTTGAGAATGCTTGCGGTCCGTGCATAGGCATGGGCGCCGCACCGTCGTCTCAGGCCACATCCATACGAACCTTCAACAGAAACTTCGAGGGCAGGAGTGGAACAAAGGATGCACAGATATTCCTCGTTAGCCCAGAAGTAGCAGCAGCCACTGCAATCAAAGGTGTTCTCACAGATCCAAGAGATTTAGGTGATTATCCAAAGATAGAAATGCCTCTGCGGTTTATCATCAATGACAACATGTTCATACGTCCACTTCCCACAGAGGAGTCTGCCAGAGTGGCGATTATAAAGGGCCCCAACATCAAGCCACTGCCTGATTTCACGCCACTACCCGACACTCTGGATGGCGAAGTGCTCATCAAGGTTGAAGATAATATCACCACAGACCACATAATGCCCGCTGGAGCGAAAATTCTACCCTTAAGGAGCAACATACCTGAGATCTCAAAGTATGTTTTCGAGGCGATTGACCCTGAGTTCCCCACACGGGCTTTGGATAAGGGTGGTGGATTTATAATAGGTGGTGAGAACTACGGCCAGGGGTCGAGCAGAGAGCATGCTGCACTTGCACCCAAATATTTGGGCGTTAAGGCGGTCATTGTCAAGTCTTTCGCACGCATCCATTTAGCAAACTTGATAAACTTTGGTATAGTGCCTCTGACATTTAAAAATCCCGCAGATTACGATTTGATAGATGTAGGTGATACGTTAGAGGTTGTTATAGGTGATTTGCGGGACGATGTTAGACTCAGAAATCAGACAAAAGATAATCTGATAGAACTTACACACTCACTTTCACAACTTGATGCCGAGATATTGAAGACCGGAGGTAAACTGCCCTGGGTAAAGGTAAGGGTTGGAAAATAACAGGAAAGATTAAAGGTGATATAAATATGGCACAACGAGGTATAAGAGAATATGATGCCAAGAGGATCTTGGCTAAACATATGAGAAGGTTATCCAAGGGAACGTTTAAATACCGTGGCAGAGTCGCTCTGGTCACACCGAATACGAGCATAGAAGCCGTAGCTAAGAGGAAGCAATGGGTGAAGACAGAAAAACTGACGGTAAAGCCCGATCAACTATTCGGAAAGCGGGGTAAGCACGGGCTCTTACTGGTGAATGCTACCTATGATGAGGCAAAGAGCTGGTTAGAAGAGAAGATGAATAGCATCGTGGAGGTGGGCAAAGTCCAGGGTAAACTAACGCACTTCCTCGTTCAGCCCTACGTAGAGCTCGATAAAGAGTATTACCTGGCATTCGCCGGACATCAGGATGGCGATTATGTCCATTTCTCAGCAGAGGGCGGCGTGGACATAGAGGCAAACTGGGACATGGTCACAACCGTCAACGTGCCCATAGATGCAAAGATCGAAGATGTTGACCTCACACCCATTTTGGATAGTGTCAGCAATGATGATGGGGATGCATTCAGAGACCTCATAACCGCTTTATTCCGGTTTTATCGCAAATTGCAATTCGGGTTTTTGGAGTTCAATCCATTCACGCATAAGAATGGCGAGTTCTTTCCGGTAGATACAGTGGCTCGACTGGACGATACAGCTCATTTCCTCTGTCACGAGGACTGGAAAGATGTAGAGTTCCCCGCACCTTTTGGTCGCGAATTAAGGCCGGAAGAGCAGTACATAGAGGATCTGGACGAGAAGAGCGGGTCATCACTGAAACTTACCGTACTGAATCCCAAAGGTAGAGTGTGGACAATGGTGGCTGGAGGTGGAGCAAGCGTGATATACGCAGACACCGTGGTAGACCTTGGGTTTGGAGATGAATTAGCAACCTACGGTGAGTATAGTGGTAATCCCACTACAGAAGAGACCTACGACTATGCAAAGACACTGCTTGACTTGATGACCCGAGGGGAGGTAGAGGGCGGCAAAGTCCTCATCATAGGCGGTGGAATAGCTAACTTCACGGATGTGGCAATGACCTTTGACGGTATAATACAGGCGCTTGACGACTATGCAGAACAGATAAAAGAACAGGATATAAAGATTTTTATACGCCGTGGTGGGCCAAACTACAAGGCAGGCTTGGCAAAGATTCGTGAGGCGGGGAAAAGGTTAGACCTGGATATGGAGGTTCATGGACCTGAGATGCACATGACAAAAGTGGTTAGTATCGCACTGAAGAATCTTGAGGGCGGGAGGTAAGTGAAATGACAAAACCTGATTATGTATTGTTTGATAAGGATACGACAGCAATTATATTCGGTAACCAGCAAGCAGCGGTTCAGAGGATGCTTCACTTTGGCTATCTGGCCGGAAGAGAGGAGCCATCTGTGGCTGCGATTGTGAATCCCAGTGGTGGACGCAAAGGGCTTATGAAAGTGTTCTATGGCAAGGACGAGATATTGCTGCCTATGTACAACAAGCTTGGGGCCGCAGTGAAGAATCATCCGGATGCAGATGTGGTCATCAATTTTGCGTCCTTTCGTTCGGCGTACGACGTTTCTGTTGAGGCTTTAAACTACCCGACTATTAAGACAGTGGCAATTATTGCTGAGGGCATACCCGAACGACAGACAAGGCAACTCATTGCTTTAAGAAAGAAACTGGGTAAGTGGATCATCGGTCCTGCAACGGTAGGCGGCTTTGTGGCGGGCAGCTTCAAAATAGGCAATGCCGGCGGTGCTTTGTCCAACCTTTTAATGTCAAAACTTTACCGGCCCGGAAGCGTGGGATTCGTGTCGAAGTCTGGTGGTATGCTGAATGAGATGGCAAATATGATCGCCCGGAACTCGGACGGTGTGTATGAGGGTATAGCCATAGGAGGCGATAAATATCCGGGTTCTACCCTTGTTGAGCACTTGCAGCGATACGAGGCGAATCCGGACATAAAGATGATGGTAGTTCTTGGAGAGGTTGGTGGTGACGATGAGTATGAAATAGTAGATGCAATAAAGGACGGGCGAATAAAGAAGCCTGTAGTAGCGTGGGTTACCGGCACATGCGCGAAAGTATTTCCCAGCGAGGTTCAGTTCGGACATGCAGGAGCAATGGCACGGGGTGAAGCTGAGACGGCTGATGCAAAGAACGCGGCACTCAAAGAAGCTGGAGCATACGTCCCCAACTCATACGATGACTTCGATAAACATATACGCAAGGTATATGAGGATCTAAGAGCGAAAGGTATAATAGAAGAGAAGGAGGAGGTGACACCGCGAGAAATACCTGTGGATTATGACCCCAGGACTATGAGAAGGTCAACCAATATTATTAGCACAATCTCAGACGACCGGGGTGATGAACTTCTCTATGCTGGCATACCTATAAGTGAGGTTATCAGAGACAGGTACAGCGTGGGAGATGTTATATCCTTGTTGTGGTTTAAGAAGCGATTGCCACAGTATGTGACAGAGTTCTTGGAACTTGCACTCATGATAACAGCAGACCACGGTCCATGTGTAAGCGGGGCGCACAATACTATTGTGACCGCAATGGCCGGTAAGGACATAACGGCATCAGTGGCATCTGGTATATTGACAATAGGCCCGAGATTTGGGGGGGCAATAGACGGTGCGGCCAAGTACTTTAAGGATGCTCTGGAGAGAGGACTCACGCCAAGGCAGTTTGTGGACGAGATGAAAGCCAAGAACATAAATATACCCGGGATCGGGCACAGGGTGAAAAGCGTACATAACCCGGACATGCGAGTAAATCTGCTTGAAGAATGGGCTTTCGCCAATCTACCAAAGCATAAGCTGCTGGACTTTGCACTTGAGGTGGAGAAGATAACAACAGCCAAGAAGAACAATCTCATATTCAATGTGGATGGGTGCGTAGGCATAGTGTTCGTTGACATCATGCGCTCTACGGGGATATATACAGAGGATGAAATAGACGATATAATAGACAGCGGCACACTCAATGGCATATTCGTATTAGGGCGGACAATCGGTATGATCGGGCACTACCTGGACCAGAAACGACTGCATTCCGGATTATACAGGCATCCCTGGGACGAGGTCCTCTATATGTTGCCGAGCGAGACAGAAGTTTTGGAATATCGGAAAGCAAAATAGAGGAGAGAACAACCGACTAAATCAATCAGTTTGGATAAGCAACAAAGAGAAAGAGCATCAAATTGTATAGACGCATTGACACCACAAGAAGAGCTATTGATATGGAAAGGATGACGAAGAAGAAACTCACCAAGTTTTTTCCCGTTGAACACGTAAAGAGGATTGCCTTTGCCTTTCATTGGTTCAACGTAATTAAAATCTCTTAGGGTCTGTTTCAACATCCACGATAGCGGGTCTTTTTGCTTTTTTCGCTTTTTCAAAAGCATCTTTCAACTCGTTCGGCTCTTTTACTTTGTATCCTACACCGCCGCAAGAAATTGCGTAATCGGCGAACTCCGGATTTTTGAGGTCCGTAGCAAACGTTGGGTATCCCTCCACCTTCTGCTCTACACTTATCATCGCCAGCTCTTTGTTGTTTAAAATTATCACAATAATATCCAGGTTATTCTCTACCGCGGTTAAAAAATCGCCCATGACCTGAGCAAAGCCACCGTCTCCGGTGATGCACACCACCTGCGTATCAGGAAAAGCTAACTTAGCTGCAATGGCACTGGGCAGACCAAACCCCATAGTAGCTAGATATCCGGACATCAGCAGCGTCTGCCGTTTCATCACGAAATTCCTTCCAAACCAGAAGCCGTTATCGCCAACGTCTAGGGTTATGATGGCATCCTGGTCTATGGTACCACGTAGCACGTTAAAAATAAATGGCGCCTTCAATGGCGAAGCTTCAGAGTCCGCTTCCCTTTCCAGTTGAGCATACCATTTTTCCTTCTCTATTCTAACCGTCTCCACTAAGGGTTGGTCTTCTCTTTCTTTTACCTTCTCCAGTAATTTTTCAAGTACCACACCGCAATCACCAAAAATGTTGAGTTCTATTGGAAACTTCTTGGCGAGATTCATTGGATCAATGTCCACTTGAACTATTTTTTTCCTCGGTATGTTTGTCTTTTCCGAGAAAGAAGAACCAAAAACTAGGAGTAAGTCAGCGTCATTGACATATTTTCTTGCCATTGGAGTTCCGACATCGCCAAGGACGCCTAAAGAAAGTTCATAATCCTCTGGAAGAACACCTTTTGCACGGAAAGTAGTTACTATGGGCGCTTTTATTCTTTCGGCGAGCTTTTTTAGATTACCTCCTTGCGCTTTAGCACCCCAGCCCGCGATTATCAACGGTCGCGCTGCTTCTTCTATTAAACGCACTGCGCTTTCAACCCGTTCAGCATTCACAATTCGGAAGTCAGGAATTCGCCCTTCCATTGGTTCTATAACTGCTTCAAGCGATTCTTTCTGGATGTCGTTTGGAATCGCGAGGTGAGAAACGCATCTTTCCACTAAAGCATGCTTTAACGCTAATGTCACGAGCTCAATGGTTTGCTCCTTAGAATTTATTGTCTTATTGAAGATGCAGAAGGAATTGAAAAGGACGTCCTGGTCAATCTCCTGAAAGCTACCTGGACCTATATACTGGAGTTTTACTTGACCTGTGATAGCTAAGACAGGAGCACGATCCATTTTCGCATCGTAAAGTCCTGTAATCAAATTGGTAGCGCCCGGTCCCGCAATAGTCAAGCAAACGCCCACTTTACCGGTCAGCTTGGCATATGCAGAAGCCATAAGCGCTGCCGCTTCCTCATGCCGCACCTTTATAAATCGTATTTCGTTTTGCTTGCGTATTGCATCCACCAAACCCAAACATGTCGTACCAGGAAGCCCGAAAATGTATTCTACGCCCCATGCTGCGAGTTGCTCTACAATAACCTCAGAGACCGTTTTAGCTCGCATGGTTTTTATTTATGCTTTTATGGTATATTAATTTTAATACATAATGGAAAAAATTATGGAAGTGGAAGAAATAATCAGGTTATTGAATGAAGATTTTGTCGGTGAAATAGAAGCTACGTTGATATATGTGAGAAACGCCTTTATAATGGAGCAGTGCGACCCGAGCAGAGTAACAGAGGATATTGCCATTGACGAGATGAGGCACATGAATTGGCTTGCTGATCTCATAGTGAAAAGAGGCGGAAAGCCAACAATGGGGCATAAGGAACTTGATTTCGGAGGGGATGACCTGAGAAGTCAATTAGAGAAGCAGATAGCGCTTGAAACAGGAGGCATCGAGAAGTACAAGCAGCAGATTGATGCTATTGATGATGCAGAAGTGGTCGGCGTCCTGAAACATATATTGGAGGAGGAGAAACGGCACAGAAAGGAGTTCAGGTTGAGACTTGAAAGTGTAGAGGGATAATTTTCATCGCCGCTTCATGCTCTCGTGTAGAGGCTTTTCAAATCGCTGCTGATGCAATCTTTTCTCGGGACAGAGCACAATATACTTTAGGTGATTATCCTGGATGAAAAGTAAGAGCAGACATTTGGCTCGTATGCGATGGTTCTGAGTTCAAAAAGGGTTCATATCCAAGGACTATTGGTACGAAAATCTACGGTGCTTCTAACTATTTTTTCCCTACTATAATGACGGTGGGTTTTTCATCAACAACTGCTTGGTAATCAACGTCAGGGAAAAAATCATTGCTTTGTAAGAATTCAATCTCCTCAATTGTACGTGGATTCAGCTCGGGCACATATGATGTTACCTCTCGGAACCCTGCCCTTTCCATTACAGAACAATAAGTTTCAATAGGCCAGTAGTAATCCTTGAATTCTATACTCTCATTTTCTTTTATGAAATAGGTCACCATAATCTCATCACCAGGATTGTATGTTTTGCCTGTTTTTCCATTTTGATAAGTGCTGGTCCTCTTTCCAATATACTCTTCATTATTCACCAGCATAACAAACGGTTCCCCTGGCTTCAGCACCCGGTAGATTTCTCGTGCTGCCGTATCCATTTCTTCAAGTGACCCGATGTCTACAAATACCCAATTGGACATAGCCCCATCTAATGTGCTATCTGGCCAGGGAAAATCTCCTGTAAGTAACTCATACCGTCCAACGGGATCAGCCTTTCTGGCTTCTTGGATCATATTATCAGAAGGATCTATTCCCTGCACTTCTGCACCATAAAATAACTTTAATGGTCTGGTTATTTTTCCTGCACCACAGCCATAATCTAGTATTTGCTTTCCCCGTAAATCACCTATCGCCTTTTTCAGTTCGATAATAACCGGGATATATCCATCTTTGAGCCATTGCCAAGGAATTCCCAATTTGGTGTAGAAAGAGGTCGCCTTATTCCAGTATCTTTTATCGTAATCCATATGTGCTAATAGTTAACAGAATAACTAAGATTTACTACATAAAGTTTGCTACCTGGCATTCTAACCTCCTTTTCTTCTTTATTTCTTTACTGTTTGCGCATTTATCTCGCATCTCACCTTTGTGTACTGGGTATCCCAGGAGGTCTTTGGCGAGGCTCATTTAGTAACCTAGGATGACATCAGCAAATTTTTTTCCCGTCTCACATATCCTACAAGTGGCTATTTCCCAAGAAATCTTGAAAATCTAGAACTCGAAATGGTAGAAGACTTTGATAGATCGAGTATAAACTATATCTTATAGGCTATTTTTAAATATTATTTACGTATAACCTATATTCCGCACTTTAATATTTTAAAGACATTATTTTCTGATTTTTCGGGAAGCTATGAACATTTGGTCTTTTA
>WSZT01000203.1 GCA_013139985.1 Candidatus Methanophagales archaeon
TTTCTTCTTTACTCCTATCACCTCAATATCCGTTGGAAACATAGAGACCAGATTATGCAATGTGCCAAGAAATCACTTTTCTCATTTATATTATCACTTTAAAAATAGAAAGATATAAAATGACTTATGTCTCAATAAAAGGATAAAGGAATATTATAAGGAGGTAAAGAGGGAATATGGAAAAGAAAAGTGGAATAGTAGGCTTTACAGGAACGTTTAGAGAGCGTATGGCGGATACAAAGGAAGGATCCAAGGTAGTATTTACGGGCTCGGTAGCAGTATGCTCTCCATTTATCGAATTGCTCGCTTATACAGTGAGGGATAGAGGTTTTGATATGTTGTATGTGCCGAAAGCAAATGCAAAGGAGGCAAGAAAGATAAGGGAGATAGAGAACATAGGTTACAGCGTTGTAGATGAAAAGGGTGATCCGAAAAACCCTGATGCGATTGTTGTGCTTGGTGGATTAGCGATGCCTAAGTTCGGATGTACGCCAGAGGAGGTCAATCAGATGATTGAAAGTCTATCAGGCGATAAGAAACCGAAGATCTTTGGCGTGGGGTTCATGAACATATTCGAGAAAGCAGGCTGGGATAAGAAGATAGATTTCGATACGGTGATAGACATAACGATGGAGACAGTAGTGGTCAAATAGATACTGCGCCGACCGGGATTTGGACCCGGGTTATAGGCTTTTTGCCCATCTTTTTTTATGCTTTAACTGCTTATTCTTCCTTTTGAAGGAGGGAAGAACGAATGAACGTTAGGTTGGCAAGCCTATGTGATACCAGGCTACACTACCGGCGCATGTTTTTTATTTTATTTTATCCTATTTTATAATATACTCCTCCCCTAGTTTAGGTGCTATTGCCTCACATCCGATATTATCTCTCGCCCATGCTGCAAACTCGTTGGTATGTTCTCCATGAACCATGAACACGACCTCAGTGCCATTCTTGCAAAATCGTGACACCAAATCCTTCAGCTCGGAATCACCGGCATGTGCTGAGAAGTCATATTGCTCTACACTTGCACTTACTTTCACCACCTTGCCATCTACTTCCACATGACCGTTCTCTATTAATCGCCTACCGTTCGTCCCTTCTATTTGATAGCCCGTGAGCAGCACTTTGCTCTTAGGATCTTTGTGTATCTTCTTCAGATAATAGAGCACGGGTCCGCCATTAAGCATTCCCGCAGTGGTGACAATTACAGAGGGTTTAGAAAAAATGTTCTTTCGCCTCGTCATGTTTACAAACTGTGCATTATTAAATGCATCATTCAATGCTTTCGCGTTTTTCAAGAACGAGGGATGATTCTTAAACAGACGGAATACTCCTAGACCCATACCATCTACATATGGCGTAATACCATACGAATGCAGAATCATCACGACCTCCTGTGTCCTGCCAACCGCAAAACAGGGCACAATCACATTACCTCCAGAAGCTAAAGTTTCCTTAATAGAGTCTATGAACTCATGCTCCATTTCCTGCAGGTCTCTATGCTCTCTATTGTAATATGTGCTCTCTAGGAGTAAGATGTCGGAGGCGGGAAACTCAGAAGGGGCAGCGCTTTTCATTAATCTTGTCTCATCCATTCTTATGTCTCCAGTGTAAAACAAGCTGATGTCCTCAATCGCTTTTCGCAGATACGTTGCTGAACTTCCCGGTATGTGTCCGGCATTATATAATTCGAACTCATAATCTGAGCCGTTTAATGCTACCCGCTCACCATAAGCGACTGTGCGCGTATGCTCATCCATTTTTCTTATGTCCTCTTCGTCAAAGAATGCAAATCCCTGATCCTTACCTACTTTTATTGTGTCTCTACCCAAAAGGATAGTTAAATCCCTTGTCACAGAGGTCATATACACCTTAGGTACCATCAAACTCGGGACCATGCCTGAATGGTCGAGATGAGCATGTGAAACAATAACAGCCTCAGGCGAGATATTCCCATTATTTAAAGGTACCTCTGGCGGGTCTGAGGGCCGCATCCCATAATCTAAGAGGACTCTATCATCCACTAATATTGCAGAACGTCCTACTTCGTTACAGCCGCCGAGAAATTTTAATTTCATTTTAGTTTAGTTTAATTAACCTTCTTTACTCTGCACTGGAGCTAAGCCCCTTTCCGTTTTAGTTATCTCCACTCTCCGCACAGGGTATACCTTCTTCGCAACCTTGTATATATCCGCCGAGAGTTTACCAAGTATTATCTCCTGTATATATTTGCTAAGTTCTAAGCTACTGGCTCTATTTTTAATTTCCTCAGCCATTATCTTCCGTATCTGCTTTATCTGTGCTTCACTTGCTTTCTTTAGCGTAAAACAGGATGATTTTACACGAATGGTCTCGCCATCCTTTGTCAGAACATCCACATTAGACTCGATTTTCGAGCTCCTCTTCCGCGCTAAACTACGTAGATAGCCACCATTTACCTTATGCCCTATGAATCGTGTATGAGCGTTATTATGCTCGACTTCAGAGATTTCAAATATTAATTTCAAATTTGAATTCTTTATCAGCTTACCTGTGAGGTCTCCCACAGTCATTTCCACTCTTCTACCTATTAACTTGGCGGGATCATCTGCCACCGTATCCCCTGCTGTCACATCGCCAAACATCTTCGGTGCTACTACCGTGTACCACTCTTTTGATTTCCACTTATCTTTCAGTCTTTTCTTCGCCAGTTGTACTCACACTCCTTCTTTTCTTTTCTTTCTTATTAAGAATGAAATCATCATATATAAGCCTTCCTACTAAGGTAATTCAATACCGCTTCAAATATAGCTTTACCATCCCCGTATGCACCCCTTCCTTCTTCTCCCTCCTTCGCTCTTCTTGACCATTCAGAATCCAAATAGGCATAAAAAGCCCTTTCCGGATGCGGCATCAAGCCCAATATAATCCCGCTTGGGTCACATATCCCTGCGATATTATCCACCGAACCGTTAGGGTTCCAGGGATATGATGCATAACCACCTTCAGGGTCAATATAGCGGAATACAATCTGATCGTTCTCCTCCAGAAGCTGTAGATACGCCTCTCGCCTTTTCTCGCTGATGAAAAACTTACCCTCTGCATGTGCGCAAGGCATCTTCATGATGCGCCCGTTCTCTATCCCCTTCGTGAAAACACAGTTCCCACGATTTTCATGTCTCAGGTATACCGATCGGCATTCAAAGCGAGCGGAATCGTTTGTTGTCAATGCTGCCTGCTGCAGCCCTATTTTTTCATCTGCTAATCCCGGCAGTAACCCCATTTCCACTAATACCTGAAATCCATTACATATCCCCAAGATAGGTTTACCATCGCGTATAAAATCGTCTATCTCTTCACCTAATGTACCTTTTATCCGCGCAGCCAGTATTGCCCCGGCGCGTATATAATCGCCGGAAGAGAAGCCACCGGGTATCACTAACAGATCATAATCATTTAGTTTCCTCTTCTCTCGCTCTTTTACCGCACCTATCAATTGTTTCAAGTGCACAATCTCTGCCGCTGCACCTAGCCGCTTAAAAGAGCGAAAAGTCTCAAGCTCGCAGTTCGTTCCTTCTATCTGCAATACGCATATTCTCGCTGGCATCATTTAATTGTATATAAAGTATAACTTCTACCCATAAATTTAATTTATGACGCAGAGTTACACGGATTTGATTTTTTCTGCGTTAATCAGCGTTAATCTGTGTCAATAATTGATTTTAGTTTGTTCGACAGTGCCCATTGCGACCATAAGCACACCAACTACCGTTTTTCCATCTTTTATCTCGCCCTTTCTTATCAATGCTAATATATCACTCAATTCCACAAACGTTACTGGCAGTTCAGCGTCAGAAACTTTCGTTAGCTCATTCGCTTTATAGATGTATATTATCTCACTACTATAACCAGGAGCAGGTAAATATTCAGTAAGTTTATACAATTTGGAAGCTTGAAAGCCCGTCTCTTCAATTAGTTCGCGCATGGCACATTCCTCGTGCGATTCGCCTTCTTCAAGCGTGCCGGCCGGTATCTCCAAGGTGTTACGTTCAACAGCCTTCCGGTATTGCTCCACTAACAGTACCTTCCCATCCGTCAAAGAAACAATAGCGGCTGCACCGGGATGAACAAGAATTTCACGTGTTTTCGTCCGCCCATCGGGTAATAAAACGGTATCAAGCCGTAACTGTACAACTTTACCTCTATATAGTTGCTTACTCTCAATTGTCTTCGCTTCATTCATAGTGATCAATAATATGTATCTGCATCTTATTGGTTTTTGCAGAGATTTCTGAATGAGTCACTATAATTACTTTAAAGGTGAAAATAATAGGATATATGAAGGAGATTGAAATCATGAAAGCTGGTGTTGCACAAGTCTATTATTAAAAAAGTCTTCGGAATCTTCAGAAATATCAGTTATTCCCCTCTTTATCATCAAATAGCATATTTAAAGCGAAAGGTCTTTAATAACTATAATGAAAGAGAGTGCAAAAAGCGTCTACAAGCGTGATGCGATAAACTATTACGACCAGCCAATGAGAAGTTCTCGATACGATCCTGTGAAGGTACGTTGGGAAGATAAGATATGCCAGGACCATTATCGTAAGATGGTCAATAGACTGACAGAAGCAGGAGAGAAGTTACGCATCCTCGATTTCGGCTGTGGTATCGGATATGGATATCACCTCATATCAAATATCCTTGATGATGACGTACCGATTGACGCTAATAATTGTAAGCTACTGGATAAAGATGATATTGAGTATTATGTGGGTTTTGACAACAATCCTGACCTGGTGGAGATTGCAAATGATAGATATAAAGATGATGAGAAGGTAATGATCCACCAACACGACTTTTTGAGGGACGAATACCCTGCGAAACCATTCAATCTCTATTTCTCCTCTGGCGTTCCGTTCTCCCATCTAAAAGATGATGAATTTAAATCACTACTTGAGAAGATATTTGGTCATATCAAAAGTTTTGAGCGGTCTGCATTTATTGTCGTTGATGTTCTGGGAAGGTATTCGATTGAATGGCAATCGCAATGGAAAGCTCCATCGTGGCATATTTATAATATGTCATTCTTCAGCGATGGGAATGATGCCGAGCCTATATATATGAAGTTCTGGGGAAAAGAATTAAACGACTTTGTGCTAGAAGCCGCAAAAAAAGCAGGTGTTAAAGCGGAATGCTTTGATACGTTTGATCGTTCTATCTTCATTGGCAGGCATATAGACACGAGTAACTTCAATCCGAACCTGAAGAAGATGAGAGCGATGGTGAATATGTTGTTTTATCCACTACAACGGGCTCCTTTAACTGATATGTTCATGGACTACACGTATGTGGGAGCTCCCGAAGATGTCCAGGAGCATTATAAGTGGATCACATATTGCTGGAATTATACTCTTGCGACCGCATGCAGCTATCTTGATATACCAATTCCTGATTGGTTTAAAATCAATGAGGCATACTCAATCCCAGCATCTTTGAAGAGCAGCCAGGAGCAGCTCGGCCGGGTCGTCAAAGATAAAGAGAGATATAAGCAGACAGACGACTTCAGGGCGGATGTTTTTGAGCCCTTGTTGGGGCAGCTTCTTCGCAATATCGAACGCGATTATTCAGAAGGTTTAGGCGCAGCACACACGCTCATATCTATCTTTGAGGTGAGTCCATGAACTTCCGCTTCTTGACCGATTGTGGTTATCTACCAGCAGATCAGTTGAATGAACGAGACTGGAGCGATATAACATTGAGCAGAGAGGATGCAAGGGCTATAACGGCGCAAGTATTCAGCATATCCGAAGATATAAACCCGGTCCAGTTTTTGTCCATTGCGGACCGGCGGATTATTTTGTATTTTTATTGCGATCGAGATATTGATTATTCTTGGTTTAGTAGAAGACTGGAGGGACGAGAGGGGTTCGCCGATAAATACAGAGCAAACTGCACCGACTACGGGATATTAGTCGCAAAGAGGAATATCCACAAAGGGAATGCACTCAAGCAATTCGCTTCGATGATCAATCTTCCAGTAGATAAGATTGCGAAGTTCGGTGATCAGGGGCAAAAAGGAGGGAATGACCATGAACTCCTTGCATATCCCGGAAGTTTCTCTGTTTACCGTCATGATAAAGCTAACAGCAACACATTTAACAGTCATGAAGCGTTCAATATATCAAATGCTGCGGGAACGCTATGGGTGCTTGAGCGATTGAACTTTGTATCACCGGATAATACACGAATCGATGCCTTGCAGGATATGCCCTTCATTCAATTTAAGCAGACTTATCAGGCAGCAGCCTTTGATATGGATGGTACACTCATATCTGATGGTGAATCACGACCTTCTGATGCGATGTATAGGATGCTGGCTGCGTTGCTTGAAAAAGGAATACCGATCGCGATTATAACAGCAAGAAACGCAGAAGAGATAGACCACATGTTTTTGCGTGGATTCAATGGAGTTCTTGATGAGCCTTCAAAGAATCTCTTCTTATTCTTGTGCAACGGGGCTGCGCTGCTAAACAGTCATTAATCTCGAAATCTTCATAAAACCCCGTTATTTTCCTATTTATCCGTAAATAGCCTATTTAAGCTTGCATGTGTATAGTTATTTTATACTATGCGTTCCATCGAGCTAAACGGTCTGCTTCAGGTGGAGGTCAAGGTGCCGATGAGTCATTCGCAGGTTGATGGTGGTATAAGGATGTTGTAAGAGAAGATAGCTTCTTGAAACTTCACGACAAGTTATGGGAAGACATTGACTTAGCCTATGACGATACGCTTGAACGGGAAGATAAAGTTACAATGTCAAATTCCATTGAGTTACGGGTTCCATTTTTAGATAGAAATGTTGTACAATGTGCAATGCAAATTTCTCCACGACTTAAGATAAAGCATGACGATGATTCAACAAGAAAATGGGTTCATCGGGAGGTTGGAGCAATGCTTGATGTGCCGCAGTACACGGCATATCCTGAGAATGATATGGCTCAATCCGGGTCGGGTCTACATGATACAGTAAAAAAGGTTACCGAGGAATACTTTGTGGGTAAAACGGTTGAAGCGGTTGAGCTCGAAGATAATGGCTCGAACTACCGATACCTGGATGAGGATTATGTAACGCCAGAGATGTGGGCATATATGCATGAGATAACAAAGCTCAATCAATGTCTTGAGTGATGAGTGCAAGAGCACCAATTAATGTAAAAGGCTTGGAAAGTGGTCAATACTTAGAGCTATAGCTATCTTAAATATAAATCCCTTTTTTCGCTCTCATTTCACATTAAACAAAATAAAAAATTAGCCATTCTCCAGTACTCCTTTCACCTTCTCCACCAATAGTCTATTTATCAGCTCACCATCCACTTTACCGCGCAATTCCTTCATTGCAACGCCCATTAACGGCCCCACCGCCCTTTCACCCTTCTCTCGTATGAACTCCTTCTTCGAGTTCACTATATTTTCTATAAGCTGTTCTATCTCGCCAGTATCCGATCTGAGCCCGAGCTCATCGATTGCAGTTGCTATGCTCAACTCAGGTTTATTCGCCACGAATTTCAAAATATCCGCGACTGCCTCTTTTCCAAACGTATTCGCAGAGAGTTGCTTGAACAGGTCCATGAAATGTTGGTCGGTCAACTGTTCCACTTCTAGCCCTTCTTGCATGAACTCTACTAAGGTGTCTGTGAGCGTCCTGACTACTAGAGTTGCTGGTACGCCCTTATATGACTCCATTATACGTTCAAAGAGCGTGAAATTAGAATTACGCGATATTTTATTTGCGAGTTCGTCATTTAACACAAACTTAGCTTTATATCGCTCTTTTCGGTGTTCAAAGGTCTCGGGAAGATTGTTTCTTATATCCCCCAACCACTTATCTCCTATCACTACCGGTGGCACATCGGTTTCCGGATACATCCTAGCAGCACCGGGTAGAGGCCGCATATATGCACTGCTTCCGTTTGGCAATGCTCTTCTTGTCTCCTTAGGTATTTCGTGCATCGCCGCCTCAGCCCGCATCAACACTGCTTTCAGCGCTTTTGTCGCACGTTCTCCATCTGCCGCTACTATCACCACGCAGTCATCTTCCGTAGCGTCAAAAGTTCTCTTCAAGTGCTCTACCTCTTCTGCTGTAATACCATAAGCAGGAAGTTCATCGGTGTGCATCAAGCCCGCACCGAACTTAATTGCGAAATCAGCCAATTCCGTACCAAATCTTCGCCCTGGTTGTATCTCCGTTCCGAGCACACCCGAAAAACCATGCAGACATACTCCAAATACCGCCCCACCTGCTTTTTTTATCACTCGTGAGGTGGTGGCCCCGAATATTGCAGCTAAATCTTTTATTTCGTGTTCTACTTTCGCATCCCTTTTATTTAACTCAGATTTCAGCTCTATAAGCTTTGACTGACGCACAACTTCGTTTCTCACGAGTTCACCTATCAGTCTCAGATTCTGAACGCCCTTTATCTCCACTCGTGCACCACCTTCGATAGAGACGTTTATGTCCTGTCGGATAGTACCTAATCCGCGCTTTACATTGCCCGTAGAGCGCAGTATCATACCTAATTGCTCTGCCACTTTCATCGCCTGCTCGGCCGTTTTTATATCCGGTGCGGTGCATATCTCTACAAGCGGTATGCCCAATCGGTCTAAGGAATAAACAACGGCTTCGCCTTCTGCCTCTAGCTTCTGTGCCGCATCTTCTTCCAGACAAAGCGAATCTATCCGGATGGGGCCCTCTTCTGTCGAGAATAAACCTCCGGTTGCAACTAATGCAGTTCGCTGGAACCCGCAGGTATTAGACCCGTCTATAACAATTTTGCGCATTGTATGTATCACATCTATGGGGTTCATGTTCAGAAGCAGCGCGACTTCTAACGAGATATCAATCGCTTCTCGGTTCAATTCACGCGGTGGCTCTTCGTCATTTTCCACTAGACACGTGCTGTCATAGCCCCTGTAAATAATTGTTCTACCGTATTGCTCTTCCGCAC
>WSZT01000246.1 GCA_013139985.1 Candidatus Methanophagales archaeon
AAAAGGCAAAACCTTTTCAGAAAAAGAGATGCTAAAATTATATTTAGAACGACACAAAAAACATCCGAATTGGAACTACACAATCAAACCACAAAAAGCATAAAATCGGAATTTATTTTACGGTGGCACCTAAAGGTTTTACAACGCTCTCAGTTTTCAATCCACATGCCTGCACATCGTCTGTCTTTACCTTAAAAGTATAAGCACCAATAGTCCACCCTGCGGTCTCGAGGTTGCTAGCGCCATACTTGTTATTCAACGCCGCAACGGTTATGTCTGTAAATTTCTGATAATTTACGACATCATATTTTATTTGCCCATCAGGACCATTTATAACGAGCTCAACTTGATCCTCAGGAAATAAGTTCATTCCACCGGTATCTATTGTAAGTTTTGTTCCCAAAGCGATGGTCGATACCTCCTTTGTACCTACTTTGAGTTCTAATGGCATAACCGGCTCTTCCACTAAAAGCTGGGCTTGGTCGGCAGTATTATAGGCTACATAATAAGCACCTGATGTTGGCCAATTAACGTTGTAAATTTGGTTTTTAGCATCTGTGGTATACACATTCTTTACATCACCACTTACTAGCCTGGATACTGTCACTGTCCCGGTGAACCCGACAAATTGCAAATTCTGTCCGATTAGCACTTTTTGGGCTGGCTGCATTTTTAAGATATAGTTGAAGTTATCGCCTCTACTCGCTGCACCTACCATCGGTACAGTCGCTGCAAGTACAGAAACAATCATAATCGCAGCCATTGAAATACCTATTATCGCTTTGCCTTTCATCTTTGTTCCCATTTTTTCTTTTTTGCCTCCTAAAATATTCTACTGCACTCATCGCATTAAAATTTCTTGTGTAAATCAGTGTAATCTCGTGGTTTAAAACCCATTACTCGAAATCCGGCAACGCCGAACAAGCCCGACAACGTACACAGCCCGCCTTATTCTTCTTCTGGCTTACGCCAGTATCGCGTAATATCACCGCCACCTGCTCGTATATCGCACGCATCCTATCAGGACTTGGCGGCTTCTCCTTCTTGAGCAAAGAACCCGGTATAGGACGCAGAGGCACAATAAAGGGATACACGCCAAGTTCCGCTAATATCCTGCTGCCATTTATAATAGATTCATCACTCTCGCCCAGTCCTGCAATCACATAACTACTGACCTGACTATCGCCAAAAACATCTACACTCCGCTTCCATGCATCCACATAATGCTGAAACGGGATCTCCGCCTTGCACGGAGCCACATACTTAAGCACTTCGCGGTCGAAGCTCTCCACATGGATACCCACGGTATCCACCGAATCCGAGAGCCGGTCAATAATACGAAGGTCTTCGGGCGGTTCGAATTGAGCATGAATAAGCAACCCGGTTGCTTCTTTTATCGCGCTCGCTATTTTTGCAAGGTGGTCTATACCATTGTCAGGCGTGGAAGTTGTACCCGTAGTAAGTGTTACATGCTTTACATGATCCAGCTTTTGCGCTGCAAGCGCCACTTCGGCAAGTTGCTCCGGCGTCTTCTTCGCTATTGTCGCACCACTCTTCAGTGAGAGCTCGATTGCGCAGAACTTACATCGCTTTGCCGTGTTCCAGTAAACGCAGGTCTGTATCGTGGTAGTAGCCAAGCAGTTCGCACCATGTAGAAGAGCGATTTTATAATAGGGTATCCCCTCTTTAGTCTGTAACTCCTGGAACTTCGCTTGCGGGAATTTAACTTCAGTAATTCGTTCACCTTCTCTCTTGATCACATATCTTCCTCCGTCTTCGGCTTCCACTGTATATGGTGACTGAGCGACGAACCAGCTCTGTGTTGGAACGTTAACTACCGTGCCGCCAAAGAGGAACATACCACCTGCGGCGGGTCCCGCACCCGCTCTCCTACCCTTATCCAAGCCGGACGCTCTTGCGCCCAGACATAACAAATCCACTTTCAGATTCTTAGTTTCCATTGCCATCTCCGCTCTTTACCTATCAATCTACTTATACCATCACTTGTTATCATCCCAGTGACCTTTTGGTCCCTGTCAATGACGGGTAACGCGGAAATGTTATATCTCTCCAACTTTCTTATCACCAGCTCCAGAGGCTCCTCGGAATCCGCAGTTATCACATCCCTTGTCATTATTTCAGCCAAACCCTCGTGCCGCGTAGCCACAGCCGTTGAGATGTCCCAGGCTGTTACTATCCCTTCAAGTATTCCTTCTTCTGATATAATAGGGATATGCGTAATCTGAGATTTCATCATCAATTTCGCAGCATCTGCTATACTTGCGCTCTCGCTTATAGTCGCAACTTCTCGTATCATCACGTCCTTCACCGGTGGCAGTTCCTTCGTCTGTTTCATTGGTTTACAGACAGTATCTGTAGGCAATCGCTCTACAGGCTGTGTCAGGAAGAACTTGCCACCCTTTATCTCTCTCTTCAACGCATCGGCAACTTTATTCGCCATATAAAAACTAGAAAGCGGCGAAGTTGGCACTTCCTTCCCTTCTATCTCGATCATACCAGACTTTAACTCTTCGTATGTTACTTTTCTTATTACCGGACGTTCTCTCCTGAGAACACTAAAATCAAGCACTTCTGTTGTAAGGTCTGCATCCCGTACCCCTGTTTTCGCCGCTATCCTTGCATTCAATACAGGTATCGGTATTCCAATACCTACGTACAGCGTTACGCCATAGCGGTATAAGGTGGCACCTCTTATGTATTCCGGACTCATCTCCTTCAAGTTCCCGGAGACCATTAATGTTCCAAAGCGGCTAATAGGCTCATGCTGCGTTCCCATCCCCACTATATGGCCTTGAGCACCACAGAGGAAAATCCTTGTACCTATCCCTATGGTCTCGAAATCAGGATCGTTAGAAATAGGTGACAGTGTGCCGGCACCACAATAATTAGCATTGCGTGAATTCGGAAGTAGCATACCCATATAAGTGTATAACGTCCGGTCTGTGGAGTTTGTTGCTACTTCATGGCGCTGAAAAGCATTTCGTGGATTTAACATAACCGCCTGATTCAGGTCTTCAAGTGTAATTGTTGTTTCTAGCTCTTTTCTGGGATAGCAATCTGTGCCAGAGCTAAGGGCCTTCACTTCTATCTGCTTACCCGCTACTAAATCTTCTATTACATATCCACCGCCATAGTCTAAGCCTTTGCTCTCTGATAATTGCGTTGCGCCGATATAAGCATCTACCGCTGCGATTCCTGTATACGCTTCTACATCATTAAGCCACACTCGCTGCATTCTTATTGGCGGATCTGCCTGACCTAAGTTGATAAATGCACCTGAGGAGCACATAGGGCCAAAAGTGCCCGTGGTGACAACGTCTACTTCTTTCGCTGCTTCTTCCGCACCCAACTCGGTCACTATCTCACTCATTCTATCCGCCGTCACTACATGAACACTGCCATCCTCAATTCTTTCGTTTATCTCCTCTATGCTTTTCTTCGTCTCCGCCATACGTAAATATAAGAGAAAGACCTTTAAATATTTGTGTATTCAAAATATTTACCGGTGTTGCCGTTGAACGTGACGGTCAAATAATAATTTCTGGTAGAGGCCAGGAAGCAGCCGAAGAATTTGGCAATATCGTGGCTTCTGCTATGTATGGAAGGATAAGGGAGGTAGTAGGAAAAGTGAAATTAATGATCTGGGTGGGTATGTTGATATTCCTTGCGGGAATGGTAATTATGGGTGCATATAGTCTATATCCTCTATTTAACCAAGAGGTAGGTGAATTTACAATCTTATTTGGCATTAAACTCAGTATGGCTTTGATGGGTGTCGGTGCGGTTATTATATTAATATCAATGTGCTTTGAGCGATATACGGAATGGAAGAGGATGAAAGAGGAGATAAGTGAGGAGGAGTTGAGGCCATGAGCGTAATAGTTGTGAATACTGATTTCGTTACGGGAAAGGAGATAGTAGAGATTTTAGGACTTGTAAAAGGTAATGTAATCCAGGCGAAGCATCTAGGTAAGGATATAGTGGCAGGATTCCGAACGTTAGTCGGTGGTGAGATTTTGGAATACACGGAGATGCTGAGCGAGGCACGTGAGATTGCATTGAAACGGATGACAGAGAAAGCGGAAGAGATGGATGCGGATGCAGTTGTCAATCTCCGGTTTATGACCTCTATGGTGATGAGCGGCGCAGCGGAAATACTTGCTTACGGGACTGCCGTTAAGTTGAAGTGAGTAGGGAGACTAATTTGGAATATTAAAGTGTAAAGATGGACGGCAAAAGCCATTTAATCTGCCGTTTTGTTCACTACAAGTTGTGTCGCTGTTTTTCCAACACTCGGAACCAATTACAACAAACACTCCCTGAACTATTTATCTCATTCATAACTGATATAAATACAATATGATAATCTGAAATATTTGGGACAACGTCCTCCTTCTGTGACACTCAATGAGTTCATAGAAATAGACGCACGCACGTATGTATTCAAATCCAAGAAGTAAAAAGTCATGTTCTTGAGGATTTCACGGCCGATCGTCTTAGTAAATGACTGCAAGACCTACCCTCATCCACATTCTACAGGGCGAGGAAACAAAGAGCAAACAAAAACACTTACGAATTTCTCATTGGGCTGTTACAGGAATTCACCAAAGATGGGTTGAATTAATTCCACTTCCATCTGGACGAAGGAAAGGGATTTTTCGATTTGGCCTGTGTAGAAACGAATTGGACGTATTGGTCAAATAAAGACAAACGAGCTCAATATATAACTTCACTTAGAGAGTGTTCCTTAAGCGCCTCTTTTATCTCCCTTGATATTCGCCGACCGGTGCTCATTGGCACATCGTAGAGCAGTTGCGAATATGGCGAACCATTAATGTAGAGGTTCGTGCCCGCGACAATTCTGGCAGAAATCTCGAATGCGATAAACTCCAGATCTTCTGTGCATACTGTCTCTATGCAGAAAGGACCGATTACGCCCGGACTGAACAGTTCCTGAGATGTTTCGATCACTTTCTGACCCATTTCCAGTACTCGCGGTAGGAGCGACTCTCTAATTACCACTGGTAGATTGCCAGTAACCACAAATGAAGGTTCCGGATGACTATCCTGGAGGATATACGATAGCCTGGCGATGCCATCTATGTTGGATTCATAACGGATGTCCATACTGAGGAGTTCCACCCGATCCTTTAACGGAGAATAGAAATAGTGCGGATAGAACCGGGTCCCTATTACATACTCCTGTAGTGTGAAATTCTCTTTATCGCTCAGTTCTAGTTCCTTGTGCTTCTGTTCAAACTCATTGGGATTACTTGCAAGGACATAGCCCTTCCCGCCCTTAGCACCCGGGAATTTCACTATTACTAATCGATCTATATCATTAGGGTCTTTGAATTCTCGTGGTAGTTTCAGCTCGGCACGATCCATCCATTCTCGTTCCTTACCGCGATTGGCTTCCCAGTCCAGAACCTTTCTATTCCCGAACATGGGTACCGCGAGTTCGTTCTCGATCCTGATAGGCGAGAGATACTCCACAAATGAGCCATGCGGGATAAGAATGGCGTTTTGTGCTATCAACTTCTCTTGAAACGTTTTTTCCATGACCTGCGTGTATTTTTCGACAGTTAGTACTTCATCCGCCAACCCAAACTGCCGATAAACATCTTCTGTGCCTTCTTTGCAGATCACCATATTCTTGAAGCCTTCATCCCTAGCACCCTTAAGTATCTGGAGTGCGGTATGGCTCCCGATCGTGGCTATGGTGATCATTTTTGGGTCATAACCCTCCAGAATGCTATGGATTTCGCTTTGGTGTATCATTTCACGTAACCGTCTCTTCCAATCTGTTCTGTTGTATTGCTTTCCTGATTTCCATTGCCACCCGCTTGCCGACCGAAAGCGATTCGCCGTAGTAGTAGCCCGAATAGGGCGTGAACCGGGTTCCCGGCGAGCCCTGTACGCGCATGGAGATGTCAAATACAATCGCCTTTTCTGACGGTGGACCTGGTATGAACGCGGATTGTAACGCAAAAGGCCCTATAATCCCTGGTGGATATTCCTGCCTTGCCACACGCACAAATTTCTCGCCCAAGTCGAATATCTGCTCTAATAGTGATTCCTTCACCGTGCATGATATGTGCCCGGCTTCGATTGCTTTCACATCTATGTACTTCAATGCTTCTAACTGCTGTGTTGCGGGAAGACGGAGAATGCCGTCTAAATTGGTCTGTCTCCGAGTGTCAGTCCCCAACAGTTCCAGTCGCTGGTCTAATATTGAATAGAAGTAGTTGAAGTTGGACTGCGTGCCCATAACGAATTCTTCTATTACCGCTTTCTTCAGTCCCGCCTCCGTTATCTTGCCCGCGTGAATCATCTGCTCTGAACTCTTATAGAACTCATCAGTGGAAGAAGCGAAGAAGAACGCACGTTCATACGTCCGCTGTGCTTCCGGTGCTTTAACCAGAACCAAACGGTCTATCTCCTCGGGGCTATTATAGGTCCTAGGATATGGAATTCCTCCTTTTTCCATCAGATAATACTGGTTCCTATCGGCATCTCGCTCCTCTGCTCGGAGTATGCCCCTGGTGCCAAAGAGCGGCAGCAGGAATTCATCCTCTATCTGATCAAACCCTACGTACACCTCAAAGGAGCGGTGTGGTATGAAGATAACATTCTGTTCTCGCATTTCCTTCTGCACTCGTTCCTGTGTTATATCAGTGAAGTTATCCAGTATTATTGTCCGGTCCACTATACCAAGTGCGTCTTCCGTACGATAATACCTGGCATAGGTTTGCTCCCGGCCCTTCTGGCACACTACCAGCGTTCTGAAGCCCAGGTCCTTCGCGCCTCTGCATATATCCAATGCGGAATGTGACCCCAGAACGCCTATGGTCACCTCATTCAGGTTGTATTCATCTAAAACCGCTTTTATCTCTTCTTGTGAAATCATATGGAACACCTGTTAAATATTTGTGTTTAGTATAAAAAAACCTTTCTATCACACTTAAACTTGACTTTCGGAATTATATAAATCAAGGAAAAAGTTAACAGCACCATTTTCCCCCATCACCTTCTTTCTATTTGCCATAGGAGACATTTTAGGTATTCTGTAATCAGAAAGTTCATCTATCCTCCTTTCAAGACGCAATTTAATTCGGGAATATTTATATAACCGATTTAGTTACTTTTATGAGGAAAGACATAAATGCGTGATGATATTGGGCTGTCACTGGAGGAACTCAAGGAACACCTGGAAAAAGAGGGTATTCATCCGTCATACCATCGGTTGAAGATTCTGGAATATCTGATGAGCCACAGGACTCATCCAACTGTTGAGCGGATACATAATGAACTTTCAAAAGAGATCCCAACACTATCAAAAACGACCGTTTATAATACTCTAAACCTTTTTGTGAGCAAGGGCATTGTCCAAGAGCTGACAATAGAAGAGAAAGAAGTGCGATACGATGCCGATACAAAACCACACGCGCACTTCAAGTGTATTGAGTGTGGGAGCGTGTATGATGTAGCTCTGGAATCTAAAATCTTTGAGCAGGGGCTGGTAACAGAAGAGGGTCATAAAGTTATAGAGTGTCAGGTTTACCTTAAAGGCATTTGTAACGATTGCTTAAAAAATGCCCAAAATTAAATTAAAGTCCCGAAAAATTAAAATACCAAAAACCAACAGAAAAAGTAGCTATTGGCGAAGTGTGGTGCAATGTTTCGGACAGATTCCGTTGTATCCCACGCTGGATGACCTTGACCTTGACCTTGACCTTGAGTACCAGACCGATAAAATCGGCCCGAATGGCAGTATAAATCTCTTATACTTAGATGTGCGGACTCAGATGAACGTTTTGCTGATTTCTGGATACGTACGTTACTTATAACAGGGAGCTAAGATGGACCTGATAGTGATATACAGCGGCGAGTTCGGAGAACGAGTCATTGGAAACCTCATAAACTACTCAACGTTCTGCATATCCTGTGCAGAGGTGTGCACACACTATAAAGAGGACAAATACTGTCTACTTGAACTCCTGCCGGTTTCAAAGGATTTTAGGATTGAAGCGATTGATATGGCAGTCACCATATTTTACCCCGATAATGCCCTATTGCCGGGCAGCCCAGGCACTTGTATTCTCTATAACGTAGACAATGACCTGGCTCAATATCCACACCGCAGGGGCTTCGCTGGAATTGCCCCCTATTCATCGTTACGGGCATGACCACATCCTTTGCTGACGATATAACGATATTAAAATCAATTGATTGTACTTCCGGGTGTACACGCAAATGATAATTCACAATAGCTTCCAGAGTCGCCACATCCTCGCTCACAAAGAACAAACACATATTGTTCTTTCCGCTTGTAATAAGCGCGTTTAGAAAGAACGGGCAGTCTGTGAAGGTGTTAATTATCTTCGCCGAGTTGTTCGCAGTAACATCCACCTTAGCAATGTAAAGCCCAACTTTCGTGAGGTTCATTCCCACGAGTTCTTCAACAAATCCCCTTTCCTTCAGTTGTTTTAACCGCGATGCAACGGACGGTTGGGACAGTTTTACCTCGTCACCTATTTCCTTCTGCGAAATTTTGGGGTTATTGAGAACAAGCGCAATAATTTTCTTGCTTTTTTCGTCCAGCTTTGGTTTCAAAACATGCATTTTTACAGCACTTCGTGACCTATACTTGCAATAGCCCTATATAGTTTGACATTATCTCCTATTTAGCATATAGCGTATAAGTAAATAAATCAAATTTTCGATTTTTATTGTGCTATAAAAAAGTGTATAATGCTAAATGTGGTATCTATTCGTTACGTTACGAGGCGTAAAAAGATGGAAAAATTGGAAATGTTTTGTTATCAGTGCTCCCAGACGGCAAAAGGGACTGGGTGTACAGTAAAAGGGGTATGTGGCAAAGAGCCCACGGTAGCGCGACTGCAGGACAATCTCATATTTGCACTGAAAGGAATAAGTGCATATTTGTATCATGCGAGAGAACTCGGATATGCAGACCCCGAGATAGATGCTTTTGTTGAGGAAGCGTTCTATACAACGTTCACGAATGTGAACTTTGATGCAGAAGAACTGGTCAAGTTTGCAGTAAAAGCAGGTGAAATGAACATAAATACGATGCGGCTCCTGAAGGAAGCACATAACAAGTCCTTCGGTGTGCCGGAACCCACCAGTGTGCAGACAGGAACAGAAAAAGGGCATGGTATTATCGCTACGGGACACAGTATGAAAGCGCTTGAGGAATTGCTCAAACAAACAGAAGGAACAGGAATAAAAGTTTACACACACTCGGAATTACTACCTGCTCATGGTTATCCTGAGTTGAAGAAGTATAAGCATCTGGTGGGCAACCTTGGGAAATCGTGGACCGACCAGAGCAAATTATTTGCAGAATTCCCCGGTGCTATTCTTGGAACAACAAACTGTGTGCTTATACCAACGGACGAATACCAAGACCGGATGTTTACAACAGGACCTTGTAGATTGCCCAATGTGAAACATATAGCGGGATACGATTACACAGCGGTTATAGAGAAAGCGAAATCGTTGCCCGAACTGGAAGAAAAACCGGGAGATGTTGTGTTATCCACGGGATTCTCAAAATCGGTGATTTTATCCCTGGCAGGGAAGATTAAACAGTTGGTAGAAGAAGGGAAGATACGTCACTTCTTCCTCGTGGGGGGCTGTGATTCACCGACGAAGAAAATGGAATACTACCGTGAGTTTGTTAAGCTTCTACCAGAGGATACTATTGTGCTTACGCTTGCATGTGGCAAATTTAGATACAACGATTTGGATTTGGGCGAAATAGAAGGAATTCCAAGACTTATTGATTTCGGTCAGTGTAACGATGCGATAGATGTCATTGACGTTGGTGCCGCGCTTGCCGAGCTCTTTGGCATAGGACTAAATGAGCTACCACTTACAATAGTCCTGAGTTGGATGGAGCAAAAAGCAGTAGCGATACTCTGGAGTCTGCTTTCGCTTGGGGTCAAAGGCATATATCTGGGTCCTGTGCCTCCCGCGTGGGTGAATGACGATATTCTGGCGGTGTTAACAGAAAAGTATGACTTGCACCTGACAGGCAACCCGGAAGAGGACCTTAAGCAGATGTTGACTGCATAAGTCTGCTGGTATGAATAGGGCGAAAAAGTAGGTGGAGAAGGAATTATGAGAAGAGACGTATTATTTTTGGTTCTGGTGCTTTTGATCCTTCCTGTTATGGGATCTGCAGCAGCATCAGAGTGTACTGACTGCCATAGCGGTGTTACACCGAAGATCGTTGAGGACTTCCGGAGCGGTGCGATGGGCGATGACGTTGACTGCTCAGGCTGCCATGGATCTGCCCACAACTCGGCTTTCACCGTGGGTAAGGCGGAAATGCCGACACATGAGTCCTGTGCTGCCTGTCACGCGGAGCAGGATTTTCAGTTTATGGCTGGTAAGTACAGCATCGCATGGGCTACACTATTTGCGCTACCGACAACAGGAGATCAGCCAAAAGAGCTCATGGAGGGTCAGAAGGGCTGTGGAGGTTGTCACAAGATTGGAGCAAAGAACAGCACAGGCTGGGATGCGTACGAGTACGGAACGGTAAGCTGTGATAACTGCCATACAAGACACAGCTTCTCAGTACTTGAGGCAAGAAAGCCCGAAGCCTGTCTACCATGCCATCAGGGCTTCGATCATGCTCAGTGGGAGATGTACTCGACCTCAAAGCATGGTGTGATTTACCAGACAGAGGGTGATGAGTGGGATTGGAGTGCACCTCTTAGCGATGCAGGAGAAAACTACACTGCACCCACCTGCCAGATGTGCCACATGAAAGACGGAGACCACGCAGTGCTTACCAGTTGGGGATTCCTCGGTGTCCGGGTAGAGGAGCCGGATGAGGAATGGATGGATGATCGGGTATCAGTACTAAAGGCATACGGTGTCCTCGATGCTGACGGGAATCCAACAGCGAGGTTCGATCCCGTGGGTCCTGCGAAGCTTGCAAGGCTCACGATGGACGACTGGAACGCCACCCGAGAGGGCATGATCGAAACATGCGGTGATTGCCATTCAGAGGAATTTGCAAGGACATCGTTAGAGGAGGGTGACCATATACTGCGAGAGTGCGACAGGATATAATACACGGACTCAATAGAAACCGTTGCTTCTCTGTATAGGGACGGTGTGCTTCAGGAGCCCGAATATAGCGATGAACTGCCATCATATCCGTATACAGATGTTCTGAGGCTCTACGATCAGGCAACACCGATCGAGGAGGATCTCTGGCTCATGTGGATGGAGTACAGGATGCGAGCTTTCCAGAGTGCGTTCCATGCAAACCCGGATCACACACAGTGGTATGGCTGGGGACCGCTTAAGGAGACTGCAGTCAGGATAACGCAGAGGACGCACGACTACGACTAGAGGCAGAAGCGAAAGAGAATAGTGCGAGCACACCCGGATTTAGTTTGGTCTTAGGGCTTGCAGCGATTGCCACGCTGGTTGTTATTTTAAGAAGGATGGGTTAAATAGCCCCGATCTTCATTTTTTATCTTGTTGTTTCAGTCGTTTTTTTTCATTCAAAACCTAACTTTTTTATGCTAAATCATTTGTATCTATAACAAGGCATTCTAAATCAATAAATAAAACGGGAAATTGTTGAAAAGAGTAAAGAGGACTAACAATGACAGAAGAATGGAAAAGCAAAAAAGAATTGTTTGATGTCTTAGATGGCAGAGTCGAGGCAGGTGATTTCCTGCCGGTCGTACTAAAAAGAGCAGAGAAAGTCGCTATTGGTGAAGGGTTGTGTGTGGTGCAAAGTTTCGAGCCGGTTCCGTTGTATTCCACGCTGGTGGACCTCGGTTTTGAGTACCAGACCGATAAGGTTTCGGATAACGAATACCGCGTGTATTTTTATCGGAGAGAAAGTAAAGAAGCAAGCATGGGTAAGACGCTACACCCCGCAGCGCTTGTCAATTACGGTAAAGCAGATAAAGCACTTGGTAAGATAGCAGCACAGTTCTGGCAGCTTACATGGAAGAAAGAGAATCCTGCCATAGACATTAAGACAAAATACCTGCTCTCGCTTGCCAACGCAGTGGGTGCCGGTCGTCTTCGTCAGGCTACTCGGGAACTGGTAAAGGCCTATTCTGCCGGTGTCACGGTTGCCGAACTGGACGAACTTTTTACGTTGTTCGCCTGGAATCAGGGTTTTGGTACTTTCGCATCGGAGATAAGCCCTTCTGCGTTATTTGCTGCTTATTTATGGATAAAGGAACAGGAAAAGAAGGGGAAATCACGGGGTGATGTGATGAAAGAACTGTTGGATAAGTTCGGAGAGAAGAACCCAGAGGTCGGGGTGTTTTACGAGAGTAAAATGTAAAGCCACGGAAATGCTCATCATTGAGACGTGCCATAAGGACTTGAGCAACTGCTCGAATGGCAGTATTAATCTCTTAGACCGAGGTGTGCGGCTACTTGTGGGTGGCAAGCTCGGGCGGCACCCTCGGCTTGCACAGGTAATAGGCGAATTTGATGAGTTGGATGTGGGTATTCACAGGATTGGTCAAATCGTAGAGGCGTATATCGAGTATGCCAATTCCGGTGAACGTTTTGCGGATTTCTGGATACGTACGTTACTTATAACAGGGAGCTAAGATGGACCTGATAGTGATATACAGCGACGAGTTCGGAGAACGAGTTCCCTGACGCGGACATGGCCATTGTATCGGAGATACACAATGACCTTCTGCTTGAACTTCCAACTATTTTGAAGGATTCCGGGATTAAAGCGATGATTGTGCCACAAGAAAGTGCTGCCATGATAGCAAGACCGCAGGTTGAAGAGATATGCGATAGAGAAAGGATAGAGGTAGTTTTTCCCAAGCCGTTTTGTGATTTGCATTTAGAGCCGCAGGATGACAAGCCCCTGGTTCAAAGATTTATCGCCGAGTTCGGGATTGGAAGACCCGAAGAGAGAGTAGAAGTGGATAGAAGAGGGCGTATGGCTCATGTGGCGGTGTTGAGAAGCGCACCTTGTGGGAGTACATGGTTCGTGGCAAAGCAGTTAGAAGGCATAGAAGTTGAAGATAAACGGGAACTCCACGACCGAATCAGTGAATCTCATCATTCCTATCCTTGTACCGCGAGCAGGGAGAAAGATAGAGAGCTTGGCGATACGATTCTGCACAGGGCAGGATATATTATCAGAGCGGCGGTGGAAGCAGTGTTGCTTTAATTTGCTAGTTCGGGTGTCTGGCCGATTTTGTCCTCGGATTAATTGCCGGGCTAAAAGAGGACATAAGGCGTGTAATCGAGCCTATGCGCTGGTTGTTGATGAGTGTGCCACCTGTTGTTCTGGAGGTTGTGTGCATGATCTGGTTTGGTATGGGAAGCGCGCAGACCATCTTTGCCACATCGCTTTTGATCCTCCCGATTATGTGCCTCAATATGATCACGGGCATAGAGTCTGTGGACTCGCAGATTCTAGAGATGGAAGGTGGAGCAGAAAAGTTTTATAAATATTACAACTATATACGTAATGTAAGGTGCATAATAAATAAAAAGGAGGCGAGATGAGAAATGGTTTGGCGAAGAAGATATATATGGGACTCCTTTGAAGAGCTAAGAAGAATGGAAGAATTGGTAGACCGAGCGTTTGGTGAGACCGGACCTGACTATTTTGGTCGGCGAGCACTGCCTGGAGCTACTGGAGAAGAACTCGCAGAGACCGCAGCACCCTATGTAGATATAAAGGAGAAAGAAGGCAAGATTATTGTAGCCGCCGATATACCTGGCGTTGAAAAGGGCGACATCTCTATAAATATCAGGGGTGATACGCTCGAAATAAGTGCGGAGAAGAAAGAGGAAAAGGAAGAAGAGGAAGAAGTTATAAAAAGTTCTACCGGTCTATACCGCTGCCCACGGAGGTGGACAAGGATAATGTGGATGCAACTTTCGAGAATGGCGTACTCCAGATAGAGATGCCGAAGCTAGCAATAGAAGAAGTGAAGAAGATCGAGCTAAAATAAATATCCGTGCAAAAAAGATTCTTTATTATTTTATTTTTGTGCTGTGCTGTGAGGAAACGTATGAGGTAATAAATGCTGCAAATAAAAGATTTGGCTGTGGAAGTAGAAGGAAAAGAAATAATACGTGATTTACACCTTAATATAGAAGAAGGGGAGGTGCACGTATTATTTGGGCCCAATGGCTGTGGAAAGACAACACTTCTGATGACCCTGCTTGGTTTTCCTAGTTATAAGGTCACAAGAGGACGCATAACGTTCAAAGGCGTTGATATAACCGAGTTCCCAACTAACGAACGTGTGAAGTTAGGTATGGGTATGTCATTTCAGCATCCACCGGAGATAAGAGGTGTAAAGCTCGGTGATATGGTGAACATAGCACAGGGAAGAAAAGAAGAGGAGATAGACGAAGATGTGATAGCCCTTGCAAAAAGGCTAAACATCTCGGTTGACTTTTTGAACAGAGATGTGAACCTTGGCTTTTCAGGCGGAGAAGTCAAAAGGTCGGAGATACTGCAACTGCTCGCACAAGCACCTGACTTCATCATGTTCGACGAACCCGACTCAGGCGTGGATGTCGAGAACATAGAGCTCATAGGCAAGATAATGAGTGAGCTTCTGGATAGGAACAAGATGCCGAGCAAAAGAGATAAGTCAGGACTTATAATTACACATAGCGGGTCCATAATGCGTCACATAAAGGCAGACCGAGCACATGTAATGCTTGAAGGCCGGATAGCTTGCTCGGGAATGCCGGACGAGATAACAAAGAACGTCATGGAGACCGGTTTTGAAAGATGCGTGGAGTTATGTGCACGTAATAAGGAGGTAGATGCAGAATGACGAAGAAAGAGACGATTGAGCGTGCGGAACGTGCAAAGCGGAAAAAAGCAGCTTTAGGTGAGGACATTGCGATTGGAGAATATATGACCGGGAAAGAACACCAGTCTTTAAACTCACTGGATGAATTTCCGGCTGAGTATCAGCAGGACCTGCTCGATGCTGGTATTGAACCTACAGAGAAAGACCGGTCTGGTTCGTTTTTACAGCGAGACTGTTCCGTGGTGTTTTCAACGGTTAAATATCCGGGTTTGGAGCTCATGAGCACGACAGATGCTTTAAAGGAACATGATTGGCTAAAAGAGTATCTATGGAAGGCAGTTCCAGTAGATACGGATAAATACACCGCGGAAGTCGAATTAGATCAGACACATGGGTACTTTATCAGGTCGGAAGCGGGCAAAAAGGTAACTATGCCTGTGCAGTCCTGTCTCTTCATCAGTTCCGATAAAATCGGGCAGAAGGTGCACAACATCATAATTGCAGAAGAGGACTCGGAACTGCATATCATCACCGGTTGTTCTGTCTCCCATGCGGTCAATTCGGCACTCCATCTTGGCGTGTCTGAGTTTTTTGTGAAGAAAGGTGCAAAGATCACCTTTACCATGATACACAACTGGAGTCGTGGTATGGTGGTCCGACCGAGAAGTGCTGTGATGATTGAGGATGACGGCGCTTTTATCAGCAACTACATCTTAATGACGCCTGTTAAATCGCTCCAGATGTACCCTACCGCTTATTGCGTGGGTAGAAACGCAAGGGCAACATTCCAGACAATTATATATGCTCATGGAGATACGAAGATTGATTCTGGGTCGAGAGCAGTGCTTCGAGGCGAAGGCAGCAGATCCGAGATCATATCGCGGGTGATTGCTACCGATAATGCGCAGGTCATCGCACGTGGTGAGGTCATTGGGGAAGGAGCAAATGCAAAGGGGCATATCGAGTGCCGGGGCTTGATGCTTTCTGATACTGCGGAACTAGATTCGATTCCCGAGCTTAAAGCGACACGAAAAGACTTGGACCTTTCGCATGAAGCTGCGATAGGCAAGGTTGCGGAGGAGGAGATTCAATACTTGATGGCACGGGGATTGAGCGAGGAGGAGGCTACTTCGGTGATTATTCGCGGGTTCTTGAATGTGGACATTACGGGTCTTCCGGATGCGCTTGCACGAGAAACGAAGAAGATGTTTGATATGAGTCTGGAGAAGGTGATGTAAAACCTTTCTTTAAAAAGTTTTAAAAACTTTACCAAAGAAACATCGTACTTTATATGCAATGCTAAAACTTTTTGGTATCTCTGGTAGCCCAAGAATAGCCGCGACCGATTGGATAATTAAAGAAGCGTTACGGTATGCAGAAGAGAAATGGAATGCCGAGACGCGATACTTCTCCGTTCGCGGTAAGAAGCTCAACTTCTGTCTCCACTGCGACCACTGCATAAAAGAAGGAAGTTGTATTCATGACGATGGAATGAAAGAGGTATATTCTGGATTTGAATGGGCGGATGCCATTTTGATTGGAACGCCGGTTTATCAGGGGACACTCAGCGGTCAAGTAAAAGTGGCCCTCGACAGAATGAGAGCATTTGCGGCGAGCAATCCCCACGGGCTAAGGGGAAAAATAGGAGCAGCAGTTGCTGATGGCGGCGACCGTATAGGCGGTCAGGAGATTGCAATCAGGTCAATAGTTGATTTCTATCTGATAAATGAGATGGTTCCCGTAGGAGGGGGATCTTTCGGTGCAAACCTCGGTGCCACCTTCTGGTCGAAGGATAAAGGTGCAGATGGTGTTAAAGCGGATAAAGAAGGTTTGAAAAGCCTTTATAAGACGCTGTATCGACTTGCGGAGGGTTGGGTTATGATGAATAAAAAAGGAGGAGAAAGAGAAAGTGGAAGGAAAGAGCTTTGAAGAGGGTGAGCATATTAGGATAGCATGGGCAATTACAGGCTCCGGGGATAAGTTAACGGAGTGCGTAACTTTTATGGAGCAACTCACAGCGAAGTACAACTTAGAGGTTCACGTCTATCTCTCGAAAGAGGGCGTGGTGGTTTTAAAGTTCTACAAGCTCTTGAAAGAAGTTAAAGATTATTTTCCAAAGCTGAGTACAGAAAAAGGACCAAATGCTCCGTTTCTATCAGGAAAAATACAGTTAGGCACATACGATTTCGTTTTGATCGCCCCTGCTACGGCGAATACGGTGGCGAAGATAGCATATGGCATCGCGGATTCGCTGATTACAAATTCGGCTGCACAAGCGATGAAGGCGGACGTGCCTGTCTATATCTTCCCCGTGGATCAGAAAGAGGGTGAAATATTGACAACGCTTCCCAATGGTAGTGACTTGAAACTACGAATGCGGAAAGAGGATGTGGAGAACGTAGAGAAGTTACGAAGGATGCGTGGTATCTCTGTCTTGGGCAGGATTGAAGATATAGAAGAGGTGGTGAAGAAGATATAACACTATGGTCCGTTTAGATAGGGATAAAAAAGCCGCTTTAGTATCCATAGTGGTAACAGCCTTTCTCGTAGTCATAAAATATACCATTGGCCTCCTTTCCGGAAGCATTGCCTTGATTGCGGATGCCGTTCACTCTTTTACTGATGTTATAAGTTCCATCGGTGTCTTTATCGGTCTTAAGATTTCAAGTCGTAAGCCCACAGAAACTTTCCCATACGGATTTTACAAAGCAGAGAATATAGTAAGCCTGTTCCTTGCACTTGCGATCTTTTATGCAGGATATGAGATTGTTCTCACATCGGTCGAGAAGTTTGAAGCGGGTGCACTGACAAATGTTCCGGCTGCGATCTCAGTTGCACTGGCATCGCTGGTGCTCACATTGCTTTTGAGCAGTTATAAGCTCAAGGTCGGTCGAGAGATGAACTCGCCCAGCTTAATCGCCGATGGCAAGCATACAAGAGCAGACGTTTATGCTTCCGCAGTCGTATTGCTTGGCATAGTGGGCAATTATCTGGGTTTCTATGCCCTTGACCAGATGGCGGGTATTCTGATCGCTGTATTCATCTTCAAATCAGGCTACGAGATATTAAAAGATTCGATAAAGGTCCTTTTGGACGCATCCATAGATTATGAGAGCCTTCATAGGATAAGAGAGATAGCCTCTGAGGTTCATGGCGTCAGAAAGATAGACTCATTGAAGGCGAGAAGCTCTGGTAAATTCATATTTGTAGAGCTGGAAATAGAAACGAACCTGAGAGACCTTGAAAGGGCACATCAACTGAGCGATAAGATCGAGGATCAGATAAAATCCGAGCGGAAAGACGTAGATAAGGTCATAATACATATAGAACCAGAAGAGAAGGAATTTGTACGGTATGCTGTCCCATGCACGGAAAATAACGGTATGCGATCTAAAGTCTCCATGCATTTCGGGGGGGCGGAATATTTCTGTATATTTGATATAAAGACAGAAGATAGAGAACTGACCGACATGAGATTCATAAAAAATCCGTTTATTGCATTAGAGAAAAGAAAGGGGCTTAAGGCCGCTGAACTTCTGGTTGCAAGTAATATAGATAAATTAGTTACAAAAGAGAGCATAGCAAAAAAGAGTCCGTTCTATGTCTTGGAAGATGCTTATGTAGAGTCGGATGTGACAGATGCTGACACTATCGGAGAGGTCATCGACAACCTTTCTTTGTATAAATAGAAATAGTCCTAAAATTTAGTAAATTAATTATTGGTCTGGGGATATAGACAGATGAATAGAAGAGATAAAAAAGAAGAAATTGGAGTCAGTTTTCAACAAGAGACGAAATATCAAAGAGGACATCTTCCCGCTTGGCACTTAGATTGGACGTGCAAACCGGATACGTATAAGCGGTATCCATCCGCGCCAAAAGTCCCGCTCGAACCACCGAAAGAGGAAGGAGGAGCACCGTTATGGGAAGTCATGAGACACCGCCGAAGCGTTCGAAACTTCAACAATGAGCCGATGACAAAATCAGAACTCTCTCAACTCTTGTGGGCAGCACAGGGTATTACCAACTCCGAATCGGGGTTCCGAACCGCGCCATCAGCCGGAGCGTTGTATCCCGTAGAAACATATCTCGTGATTAATCGCGTGGAGCACATTGACCCTGGAATTTATCATTATGCCGTGGATATGCACGAGCTCGAACAGTTACAAGCGGGAGATTTTCGTATCCCTGTTGCACAGTCTGCTCTCGATCAAGAAATGGCGTACCATGCAAGCATGGTCTTCATCTGGACTGCCATCTGCGAACGTTCAAAGTGGAAATACAAGCAAAGAGCCTACCGCTACATATATTTGGATGCTGGACATATAGCGCAGAACGTGACGTTAGCCGCAGTTGCACTGAATCTCGACAGTTGTCAGGTGGGTGCGCTCTACGATGACGAAGTAAACGCTTTGTTGGGCGTAGATGGCACAGAGGAGTGTGTAGTTTACATGACGGTCCTTGGAAAGGCAAAATAGACGGGAAAATACTAGGGCTAGCATTCGTCAGGCAGTGGAATCTGATGAAACTTTAGTTCATCTCTATCGCAGTGACGGAGAAGATTTTTCGGGTTGATGCGCAACAATTTTACGAGCAGACGGGCTTCGCGAAACGAAAAAACTACACGCTTCTTCTTACGCTTATCCTCCACGCCATAGTTGAAAATATTGAGTGAATATGCTATTTCCATTCTCATATATGGTATTAATATCGCTGGGAAAGTTATGTAACTAAGCAAATACAATATGTTGATACACAATGGAAAAACTTAAGCTGCTGAAGAAAGAAATAGAAGAAAAAGAGAACTTACTTGTTGCTTTCTCTGGTGGTGTGGACAGTGGCTTTCTACTTAAAGTAGCCCATGATGTACTTGGTGAAAAGGTATTAGCAGTAACAGTATACAGTGAACTGTTCCCGAAAAGGGAATTAGAAGAAGTCGAGAGCTTTTTAAAGCTCTCCTGTATCTCTTATAAGATAGCGCAGTTCTATCCGCTAAGAAACGACAATTTTGTCGGAAATCAGTGTAACCGATGCTACTATTGCAAGCGTGATTTTGCGATGCTATTAAAGGATATTGCGACTGAGGAAGGCATAACAACCATCGCAGAAGGCGTTACCTCTTCCGATATTGATGAATACCGACCTGGCATTGCCGCATCTAAAGAGGAAGGGGTATGGCATCCTCTTGTTGAGGTTGGCATTACAAAACACGAGGTAAGGCAAATAGCAAAGGATATAGGACTACCTTTTTGGGATAAACCCCCTTCTCCTTGTTTAGCTACAAGGATAGAATACGGAGAGCGGATAACGCCGGAAAAAATTAAGATGATAGGAGAGGCAGAGGCTTTCTTGAAGGATTTGGGGTTCAAGCAACTTAGGGTTAGACTGCATCGTGGCGGTATAGCGAGGATAGAGGTGGATAAGGAAGAACTGGCTGGTTTTTTTGATACTAACGTGCTTAGGGTGGTATCCAGAAGATTAAAAACGCTTGGGTTCAATTACGTCACGCTTGACCTCGAAGGATTCCGGAGTGGTAGTATGGATACAGGTAAATAAATCGTATTTGCTCAATATCCGGTGGATTAAAATTCCAAACTACAAATCCCAAATGCCAAACAATACCCAATGTCAAAATTCCAATGTTCAAAACACTCTTGCTAAGGGTTTGTTTTGAATTTAGATATTTGAATTTATTTGTGATTTGATGCTTGGGATTTTCCACAATCTAGTGAGCATGTACGGAGAATTTGTCCACTATAAAGGTTATCAGAGATACGAATCTTTTCTTTTCGTTTACTCCTTACTAATAGTTAGTTATTCTGTTATATGGCAGTAAACGGATGTACTGGTTGGACCTATATCCACATCCAATGTAAAACATGCCTCGAATGGTTCCTCGGAGATAATAGGTACTACGCGATCTAAGGGTAGACTAGGTCTTAGCACGCCGAAGTCTGCACCTTCATGCAGGAGCGCCTCACCACTAGGCGTACAATCCCAAATGACGTGTGCATCCGAATAAAAATCAGGTTCAAGCAGTAAGTTATTGCCCTCTCTTTGCCCTCTGATTTCGACAGAGAAGGGCATTGGACCGGTTTTGCAAGTAACCCTTTCTTTATGCTTATATTCGTCATACCGCCAACTAATTTCCCATTCGCTATATCCCAATCCTGAACCATTAATCATGCCATCATCGTCAATATCAAATGTGAAATCATACTCATCTAAGAAAGACTGGTATCCTGCACCTCCGATACCGTTGGGATCACCAACCTCGAAAAAAGCTCTATAATATCCGCTGTAATTGCCTTTATTACAGTCAAGGACAAAATCGACCTGGAAATCTTCTTTGCACTTTAAGTCAACAATCTTCGTCTGGGTATCCTTTCCGTTCTCACAGGTTGCTTTCACTTCTGCTTTTCCTTCTGCATTTGCGATTAGAAGGTAGTAGCCCAAAAAATCTGTGGGGTAGGAGTCCTTATTCCCTGCGGAATCGGTTATTTCAACTTTGGCACCTTCGATGTATTCTCCATTCATGTCCGTGATTTCTCCATTGATGAGTATTTCACCATCAAACAATCTAAAATCATGTGTTTTTGTTTTTCCCGCTCGCAGCGTAACATCATATTCACAGTGCATAGGACATTTCTCTTCACTTTCCGCATATTCTGCGCAGCAATCATAGGTAGCTTCCATATTTGGATAGGGTACACTAAAAACATCCTCTTTTAGAAATATATCCTCTATGGTGTAACTGCCATCCCCTTTAGAAAATGCTCTATTAAAATCGCTCTTAACCATAACCTTTGCATCCTCAACTGGATTTCCTTCAGTATCCCGGACGGTACCTGTCATCCTGCATGAGGCGGCAACAAGAGGAACGTCTAGCCCATAAGTGGCACCCGCTTCGGTTACCCTCACAGTGGAATAAAGCTTAGTAGTCTCAAAGAGAAAATGCTCGCTCTCACTATAAGCATCCATTAATTTGTATTCACCCAAAAAAGAGCTGGAATTATTACTTGCCAACTCCCGATACCACGCGTAAGGGAAATGAGAAAATCTTTTTCCTCACAATAAACTGCGAGCTCAACCTTGCTGGGGCTTTCCTCATAATCCCCGTCCAGACGAACATTCAAGTTTATATATGCACAACCGGATGTAGTAGGAAACCCATACGGCTCGAAGACCGAGAAATGACGAGTACAAAACGTGACGGCTTTCGAGTCCCCATCAACTTTCTCGGGGACAATGAAAGTAGTGTTACCGCTCTCGTCACGTGCGATAACAAAAAGCTCGCCCTCCACTCCGGTAACGTTTAGCGGCAGCGTTACCCGAATCGAAACCTCAAACTTAACACCTTCCGGATAGAATCGGTATGCTTTACCCACCGATTTCGCACCTGCGAATTCATAAGCTATGGATGGGCTTTCGTTCACACTGAAATTGTACGATTCGCTCAATGGAGCGAGAGGCGTTAGCTCGATGTTCTCCACGAACTGGAGAACCTCACCCACAGAAGTAACTGTGGCTGATGTTGATTCCCTACCACCCCGCCGTAGGCAACCACGCACACACAACTCAGCAGCAAAAGCAGCACTAACATCCGAGATACTAACTTTTTCATTTTTAGCACTACCTTTTTTATACTTCCGTCTAAAATTTATTATCTGTGGATACATAAAAAGCTTTAGGAGGTGAAAAGGGAAAAAGATGAAAAGCGAAAATGTGAAATTTAGAAAACAAAAGGCATTGATAATCTCTGTTCTATTCCTCATGCTTGCATTCGCAATTGTAAGCATTGGATGCGCATCATCCGCCGATCTAAATGATGGCTTAGTTGCCTACTACCCATTCAATGGTAATGCTAATGATGAGAGTGGAAATGGGTATAATGGAACGGTAGATGGAGCGACTCTGACAACTGATAGGTTTGGAAATGCCAGTTCTGCATACTATTTTGATGGTAACGATGACTTTATTTATGCACCGGTGAACATAAATCCGGACATAATGCCAAGCATGACTATGTCTGCTTGGGTTAGAGCGGATGAAGACTCGTCAATTAGGCAGGTTATTTCTCATGATAATCGTGGCTATGATCGTTCCTTAGGTATCGATTCCCGGGGTGGTGGAATAGGTTGGTCCGCTTTTAGTGGCTCAGGAGATGTTTTGGGATATTCCCCAGTTACAATAGGCGAGTGGGTTTTTGTGGCTGTTGTTTACGACCAGAATGTTAGCACCGTAAAACTCTACGTAAATGATACTATCTATGAAGGAGAAGGAAACCTCGGATCAGGCTTGGATTATATTCATATAGGTTCCAATCCATCTCATGCAGAGTATTTTGCCGGAGCCATAGATGAAGTTCGCATCTATAATTATGCCTTAAATCAATCCGAGATCAAAGAGGATATGGAAAAATGCACTCTATCTACACTACTTAGTTTAGCGGAGGCTGTGGATAACTCAGGACTTACATGGTTCACAGGCGGGGATGCAGACTGGTCTGGACAGAAATCAACTTATTATTACGATGGAGCTGCAGCACAGAGCGGAAACATATCCCATAATCAGTCCACATGGATCCAAACAATGGTATCCGGACCCGGAAACCTGAGCTTCTACTGGAATGTCTCATCAGAAGCAAATTCCGACTCCCTAGAGTTCTATATTGATTGCATAAAGCAAGATAGTATCAGTGGTGACGTTAATTGGGAGCAGAAGAGCTATGACATAGGTCCTGGATTGCATACACTGATGTGGAAATATAGGAAAAACGAGAGTATTGACGGCGGATTAGATTGCGGGTGGCTGGACAAGGTGACATTTAGTGCTGGTTCGACACTAGACTAATGTCTCGGTACGAACACCGGGATGACAAAAAAACAAAAAATAACGTGTTTTTTTTTATTTTTACCACGTCTTTGCAGATGCTGCACCAATGGAAACATAAACTATCAGAAAAGCAATACCCCAATATCCCGGTATTCATTTTTCCATTCGTTAATATCACGCCAACATCTTTTCTACTTCGGCGATCGGAACCCGAACCTGCTTCATCGTATCTCTTTCCCGTATCGTCACTGCATCATCATCCAGGGTTTCGTAATCTATGGTGATACAGTATGGCGTGCCTATCTCATCCTGACGCCGATACCGCCTGCCAATACTGCCAGATCCATCATATTCAACGAATATTGATGCATCGCGCAGATTTTGAAACACTTCCCTCGCTTTTTCTTTCAACTCAGCCTTGTTAAGTAAAGGAAAAACAGCCGCTTTTATCGGTGCGAGTTCGGTTTTCAACTTCAGCACTTGCCGGTTCTCTTTCCCCACTTGCTCTTTATAATATGCACTTTCCAGTAGCGCATAAAATATCCGGTCTATACCGTAAGAGGGCTCAATCACATGCGGTATTATCTTTCCCTGCTCTGTACGCACACTCATATCGGTATTAGAAGAAGATGCATGCGCTTTGAGGTCATAATCACCTCTATCTGCCACCCCTACTATCTCCATCCAACCATACCTATCACTAAGGAACTCGGCATCCCAGCAATCGGTAGCATAATGCGCCATCTCATCACGGCGATGCTGCCTGAACCGTAGCTTAGCACGAGTAATACCTAGCCCCTCTAAGAACTCGTCCACCTTCGCTATATGATACCCTAAATACTCATTTGCAATTATCCCACTTCTAACAGCTTCTCCTACGCTCTTATCCTCGTAATTCTCAATGCCTAATTCGTAATTCGTATTTGAACTCGCGGGAACGAGCCGCAGCTGCCTATCCGCCACAGTTTCAAATTCGGGATGGCTGTTCTTATCACTCGGTGCTACAAACACCTCCACCTCTGCCAGTGTGAACTCGCGTAACCGAATAAGGCTTTGCCTTGGTGAAATCTCATTTCGATATGCCCTGCCTATTTGTATTATCCCAAAGGGCAGTTTATCCCGGTTGAATCGTAGCAGACGTTGAAAATTGAGAAAGATACCCTGTGCCGTTTCAGGTCGCAGATAAGCTTCACTTTTCGTCTTTTCTTCGCTACCCGCTTTAGGCACGCCTATTCTCGTCTGAAACATCAGATTAATTTCGCCTGCAGCTTCAAGCACACCACCACAGTCCGGGCATCTTTTACCTACATCCAGATCTTCAGCCACCCGAAAGAAGTTCTTACAGCGTGTACACACAACTGTCGGATCTGTAAAGCTTTCCAAGTGTCCCGACGCCTCAAATACGCTTCGTGGTAGTACACTTGTCGTCTCTATCTCGTAAAAGCCTTCCCTCATATAAAAATCCCGCCATTGGTTTTCTACCCGCCTTTTTAGCCCTGCACCTAATGGACCGTAATCATAAAAACCCGCAGCCGCACCATATATCTCAAAAGCCTGCCCTAAGTAGCCCCTTCTACGTGCAAGCTCGGCCACTTCCTCTTTCGGCGCTCCTTTACTACTTCCTGTATCGGTCATTTTTATTGCTTTTAGCTCATATCTAGCTCTTTTCTACTTAAAAAGCGCACCAAAAAAGGTCATTGCTCCGTACCTTCAAATAAAACCCGCAGCAAGTCTCTATCAATAAGCATGCCGGTCAATTTACCCCGTGCGGAAATAATAGGAAGCTGGTCAAATTTGCTCTCACTCATCTTCCTTGCGCAATCACTCACCTCGCTATTACGCGTTACTGTAATCACATCCTTTACCAATACCTCCTTCACATGCTTATCCGGTAATTTTATCTTTGATACGTCATAATACAATCTCATCGTGTCCCGCATCCCTTCCCAGGTCCATGCATCCTCGTCCGAGCCCAAAGATAAGTCGGATTGTTCTGTTGTATCCTCTATCACCGATACATTTATCAAATCCAGGTCGGTTATCAGCCCAACCAATTCAAGCTCCAAATTTAGCACTGGCGCTGCTTTTACCCGTGCAAGCTCCATTATTCTACCCACAACAGATAGCGGCATCTCGTCCCATACCGCCATAGTAGTATCCCCTATGTAATTCTCTATGGACTCTTTATAGTCTCTCTTCGCAATTTCTCTAATGAGATCAGCAATAGATATAAGCCCTACGAGCTTTTCACCTACCACCACGGGCAAACGACGTATTCCATGCGAATGGATAATCTCCGCCGCTTCTGCAATGGTCGCTTCCGGACTGATTATAATCGGATTTCTGTGCATCAGTAGCGCTATTTGATCCTCATCGCGATTTCTTAGCACGTCTTGTCTTGTAACTACACCCACTACTTGCCCTTCTTTAAGAACCGGAACCCCGGAGATGCGTTTGCTCTTGCATACCTCCATCAACTGCTCTCTCGTTCCCGGGACTGTAACGTAAGCGACATCATCTACCATTACATCCCTTACTTTTGTCCCTTCGCTTTCTTTCCCTTTCATCTCATCATTATTTTCTAAACACTATTATTTTACATCTACCTTGTATTTACCATCATAGACTAAAAAAGATATCTCCTTGCCCTGTTCAATTCGGCCCTTCTCCAGCAAATCCGCAGGTATCTTGATTTCTGTGGTCGTGTAGTCTTCCAGATCCATAATTTGCGCAGTATCTCCCAAAACAGAGAGTATCTGGCCATTCTTTCGCTCTATTACAGGCACGTAAATCTTCGCAGTAACCGGCTGAATCGCTGTTCTTTTTTGTGAATCAAAGACACCAATCCCTTCTATCCTCGCTTTTGCTGCCCCATGCTTTCCTGGCTTTGATGTAGACATGTTCACTATCGTGCACGGTTCCTCATCTAAAATAACATATTTCCCTTCCTTTAAAGTCCTTACCTCTGTTAGCCCCTTCATATTTATGTCATAACCTCCCTTCCCCCTTCTTTCGGATATTTTCTCTTCATTTTCTCTTTTTTAAATATTATGCACACGACAAGTTTATAAATACCAGAGACATATCCTCAATTGTTGCAATCGAAGAGAGATGAACAAGATTCATTTTCGCCTTAGCTGTGAGAAATCATAAATCCTAAACACCAAATTCTAATATCTAAACCAGAAATTCAAAATTTGCGACTAATCTTATCGGGATTCTTCGCTGGCTCTGAAACTGCACTGATTAGGATAGGGTGGATAAAAGCATGATCTTTGCGTGAAAAGGGCGTGGAAGGAGCTAAGACCGTCCAGAAGCTGGTGGATGATCCCAAAGCTTTGCTCACAACGATAAATATTTGGAATAATATAGTAAAGTCCCTATTGCTATTGTCGTGGACAAAGAAGGGATAACACATGGTTTGGTTAGCTCAAAGGACCTTTCAGAGGGAACAGTATGGGCTATAAATGATGAATACAACTATAATACACCATGAGAAAAATTAAAGGCATGGAAAAATTATAAGGGCTCTGATTAGAGCATGTAGTAAGCAAATTACAAACTCACTTCTTATACCTCATCTTCTTCCGCCTTTTCTTCAACTTATGCTTTCGCATCTTTGCTACCTTTCTCTTCTTTCCGCAGGGAATTTGTAATCACCACCTTTCATATCTTTTACTCATACCTTTTTAATTAGATAAATATAAATGTTAGGGTGGAGATGAGATGGGTAGAATAGAGCGAGCACCGGGTTGGATACTGAAATACAAGGGAAGGATAGAGCAAGGGGCCGTAACGGTGGAGGCTATTTTAGAGGAGGAGAACAAGCTAAGGGCAGAGCCAATAAAGATATCATCGGTGACGAGAGCGATAAATGCGATGGGCTGCCCAATCACAGGACTACGAAGAGAGAAACAGGTTGGCGTAGATAGAACGAAAGCGGACGGAGAAGCGGGGCGATCAATTGAAAAGGGATCTGAGGGAATAGTAGGCGGACCGGATTGGCTGCAGAAATACCGTGAACGGATAGAGAAAAAAGCGATAACGGTGGAAGACATTTTAGAGGAAGAGAACAAGCTAAGAGAACAGCCGATAAAACTGTCAACCGTGACGAGAGCGGTAAATACAATGGGTTATCCAATTACTGAGTTGCGAAGGGGGAAGAAATCAGAACAAGGGGCAGCAGTAGGTGGCGGGGAGAAGAGCGAGGGCGAAGCGATAAAAACGAGATCTGAGCGAACAGGGAGTGGGCCAGGGTGGCTGCAGAAATACCGTGAACGGATAGAGAACGGTACGATAATGGTGGAGGGCATTTTATAGGAAGAAAACAAAATAAGGGGCGAGCCGATAAAGATCTCTTCGGTGACGAGAGCGGTAAATGCAATGGGTTATCCAATTGTTGGCTTGCGAAGGGGAGTAAAAGCGGAAGCTGAAGCGAAAGCTAAAAAGTCCTTTAAACAGGGCGAAGAGCCTGGGAAGATGGAGAAAGGGCCAGGGTGGCTGCAGAAATACCGTGAACGGATAGAGAACGGTACGATAATGGTGGAGGGCATTTTAGAGGAAGAAAACAAAATAAGGGGCGAGCCGATAAAGATCTCTTCGGTGACGAGAGCGGTAAATGCAATGGGTTATCCAATTGTTGGCTTGCGAAAAGAGCGGAAGGGCGAAGTTAAAAAATCGGAAAAGTCAAAGAAGTTAGCTGGTACCATAGAACCTCAATATTTTGGTATTGACAAAATATCGGAAGAGACGGAGAAGCGATTTATATCAATCAAGAAGAGCTGGGAGGAAGAGTTAGGTAAATCCTTGAATAACGACTATTTTGTAAATGTACTCATTGCATTAGCAAAGCTCGTTGAGTATGGGAAAACACTTACGCCAGTGGTAAGCTAAGCGAAAATAAAGTAAAATAAAGTAAAGGAAATGAAGATAATGGTGGCAGAGTATGCCGTTGGTAAAGGTGGGGGCAAATTAGTAGCGGAAGGAAAAGCGATGCTAACAACGCTAAAAAATGGCTTTTATGAGTTAGGACATGAAGTTATCTATCCTGAGGCCGTAACTGATTTCGGAGTGGCAGTGGATAAGCTATCAAAGGAAAGTGACGCAGGCGTCGTTATCGCCCCCGACGATATGCTATGCGAGTTTACAAAGCTCCTAGAATCGAATACTGTCAATTTGGGCTGCTCTTCGGATTCTGTTAAAATCTGTGCCGACAAGAAGCAGACAATAAAGGTATTAAGCGAGGGGGGGATACAGGTGCCGAGAATTGTGTCAAAGGAAGAGGTGGCGAGTGAGCAGAGATACGTGAAGAAGCCGAGATATGGGTGTGCATCGGAAAACGTCTTCATACAGAAGGGCAAAGATATATGCCCCACGCCAGACCATATTATAACGGAATTTATAGATGGTGAGGATATAAGCAGCAGTGTAATAATCGGTAAATTTTCGGTGCTGCCTCTGACGATAAACAAGCAATTTATAAGAGTTGATGGCGAAAGGCTACGATATGGTGGGGGATTAGTGCCTTATTCCGTAGAGCAAGAAGCCGAGAGCGAGATAATGCGCATGAGTGAGAAGGTGGTAACCCTGCTTCACTGTGAGGGCTATGTGGGAATAGATTTCATATTGGGTGATGATGGGAGTGCCCATGTGGTAGAGGTAAATCCTAGACCTACAACATCCATTGTAGGTATAGCGAAAGTATTAAATTATAACGTAGCCGATTTGATTTTAAGAGCGAAATTTGGATCTTTACCTATGCCCAATGAAGTTAAAACCGAAGGATCGTTTATCTTTGAACTCTCTTAGTGTCATTACCATTAATCAAAGAAACTTTAAAAACTAATGCTTTTTAGGTAGGGTGAAAAGATGCATAAAAAACGAATGATTGCAAGCATAGCGAAAGATGTCCTGGATCTTATCATGGAAGTAAGCAAATATAATCATCCGAAAGAGTTTATCGGGCTGTTGTGCGCTGAGGATGACCTCATAACCGACGTTTTATTCCTCCCCGGCACTATTTCATCCGGTGAGAATGCAATTATACGATTGGATATGCTACCAATGGGTCTTAGCTACATAGGGTCTGTTCATAGTCATCCGCACCTGACAGTTATGAAACCGTCAGAACAAGATCTTTTTATGTTCTCTAAGACAGGAGACTGTCATATTATCTCTTTTTACCCATACGAAGAGCACAGTTGGAGATGTTATAATTCGAGGGGGGAGGGGAGAGAACTAGAAATAGTGGAGCGAGATACAAACGAGTTAGAAGTGGGCGAAGAATGGTACGAATTTTAGCAACAGGGACATTTGAACTACTCCATCCAGGGCATTTACTCTATTTGGAGGAAGCGAAGAAGTTAGGAGATGAGCTTTTTGTAATCGTTGGAAGAGATGTAAACGTGAGAAAGCGAAAAAGAATGCCGATTATATCTGAGCAACAGCGGTTGAAGATGGTATCGGCTTTAAAGGTGGTAGATAAAGCGATGTTGGGTAGCGAAGAAGATATGTATGAACCTTTATATAGTATAAAACCGGACATAATAGCAATAGGATATGACCAGGGTTTTGATGAAGAGTCGCTGGAAAGGGGGCTTAGGGAAAGGGGATTCAACTCGAAAGTTATCCGCATAAAAGCGCATGATTCTAATGCCTTCTGTAAGGTTGAAGCGATAATAAAGCATATATCAAAATTGGTAGAGGTAGAAAAATGGAAGAAGAACGTGGATTGACTCGAATAGGGGTATCACTGCCATCCAATCTGTTGAATAAGTTTGACAAGATAATTAGAGGGCGAGGATATTCCTCGAGGTCTGAAGGGATAAGAGATTCGATTAGGGCATATATAATAGAATATGAGTGGATGGAGCGCGAATCAGGAGAAGAGATAGGAACCATAACCTATCTCTACGACCATAGTCAAAGAGGCTTGGGTGATGAACTAACGAAGGTGCAGCATCATTACATAGGTCTGATAAGAACATCGACTCACATCCATTTGGACGAAGAGAATTGCTTTGAAATCGTAGTGATGAAAGGGGATGCGAAGAAGATAAAGACGTTAGCGGAAGATATAATGAGTCTTCGTGGGGTAAAACATGTAAAGCTGACGACAACACATGGGGGAATATAAGTAATGGATATAATGGATCAGGTAAAGAAGGGAACAACTACCATCGGCTTGATATGTGGTGAAGGTGTAGTATTGGCGAGTGAGAAGCGTGCGACAATGGGCTCTTTTATTGCTTCTAAAACAGCAAAGAAGATATATCTGGTGGACGACCGCATAGCTATGACAACAGCGGGGATAGTGGGCGATGCGCAGGCACTGGTTAGGATAATGTCGGTGGAATTGCAGCTTTATAAGATAAGGCGAAATGAACCTATGACAGTAAGAGGAATCTCAACGCTATTATCCAATGTGCTGAATGGGCAGAGGTACTATCCGTATATTGTACAACTCCTTATAGGCGGTATAGACAGAGACGGAGCGCACTTATACACATTAGATCCGTTTGGTGGTAATACGGAGGAGAGTGAAATTGCAGCTACTGGCTCAGGTTCTCCTATTGCATACGGTGTGCTTGAAAATAAATATACGAAGGATATCTCATTGGAGAAAGGGACAGCGCTTGCGATACAGGCACTGTACTCCGCGATAAAGAGAGATAGCGCCTCGGGTGAGGCGATAGAAGTGGTGACAATAACAAAGGATAGGTATGAGTCGTTAGGCGAAGAAAAGATAAAGGAATTAAGGACGTCTTCGTAATCCAAGTTTTGCTCTTGGAGCTTTTATTATTTTATTAGGTCAAGAGGCTATAGGAGCTGAAGGTAGAGTATCGTTCTAAGCTATGGAATTAAGATAGAGATAGGGATAGCAATGTCAGCAGAAGGAAAGCTTTCAGAATTAAAGAAACGAATAAGAGAGATATTACAGGATGACGTGAGTATTTCCGGAGTGGAATTTGAGGGACCGGAACTCGTCATATACACAGAGGACACGCTGAAATTCGTTGATGATGGCGCCATGGTTAGGACATTGGCGAAGGAGCTGAAGAAAAGGATTTCCGTTAGACCAAGTAGTAACATATTAATGGAGCAGGAGAAGGCATCTAAGGTTATTTACGATATTATACCCGAGGAAGGTGGTATAAAGGATATTTATTTTGATATGGACAAGGCAGAGGTGATAATAGAAGCAGAAAAGCCAGGGTTGGTGATAGGCACTCATGGGGCAACACTTAGAGAAGTCGCAAAGGTGATTGGATGGCGCCCTAATGTTATCAGAGCACCACCTATACAATCTACTGTAATAAAAAATATAAGGCGGTATTTAAGGGAAGAGAGCGATTTCCGAAAGAGCTTTTTGAAAAAAGTTGGGCGCAGGATATACAGTGAGAAGCTAATAGAGGACGAATGGCTACGAATAACTGCGCTGGGCGGATGCCGAGAAGTGGGGCGGAATGCTTTTTTGCTTTCTACGCCCGAAACGCGGATATTAATAGATTGCGGGGTGAGTGTGGGTTCAGAGGGGATGCCGTACCTCTATGTTCCCGAAGTGACACCAATAAGTAATATAGATGCGGTAGTGATAACGCATGCACATCTGGACCATTCAGGTTTAGTGCCCCTTTTGTATTTATATGGGTATGACGGTCCCATATACATAACACAGCCAACGAGAGACCTTATGGCACTTTTGCTGCTTGATTACTTAGAGGTATCAGCACGAGAAGGAAAGAAGATACCCTATAAATCATCCTTAATACGAGACGCAATAAGACATACAATTCCATTGAAGTATGGGGATGTAACAGACATAGCACCTGATGTAAAACTCACACTTTACAACGCGGGGCATATATTAGGCTCTTCAGTCGCGTATTTCCACGTTGGTAACGGGCTTTATAACGTTGCATTTACCGGAGACATGAAGTATGAGCGGACTTTTCTTTTCGATCCCGCGTTTAATGGTTTCACTCGGCTTGAAGCACTGGTAATGGAGTCCACATACGGTGGGATGCACGATTTCCAGCCGTCAAGGCGTGAAGCGGAAAAGAATTTGAAGGAAGAGATAGGGCGAACGTTGAAACAGGGCGGGAAAGTGATAATACCTGCTTTTGCTGTTGGTCGTTCGCAGGAGGTAATGATAGCCCTGGAAGGTATGCAGTTAGAGGTGCCTGTCTATTTAGATGGTATGATTTGGGAAGCGACTGCGATCCATTCTGCGTATCCGGAGTATCTCAACAAGAATCTAAAAAATTCTATATATCAGGGCGAGAATCCTTTCTTATCCGATATTTTTGTACAAGTGGACGATGCAGAGAAAAGGAGGGAGATAATAGATGGGGCTGAATCGTCCATCATACTTTCTACCTCTGGTATGCTAAACGGCGGTCCCGTGCTTGAGTACCTGAAAGGGCTTGCGGGTGATGAACGGAATACGCTTATCTTTGTCGGATACCAGGCAGAAGGGACGCTTGGAAGAAGGATACAGAAAGGGTGGGATGAGATACAGCTTTCAGCCGATGGTAAGATGGTGAATATAAAGATGCGGATGGGGACAGCGACGATAGATGGCTTTTCCGGGCATTCTGATCGCAATCAATTGCTGGAATACGTGAAGCGGATACGACCTCTACCATCTAAGGTGATGTGTATGCATGGCGAGAGTAACAAATGTATCGCATTAGCAAGTGGAATACACAAGAAACTTAATATTGAGACGTCCGCACCAATGAATTTAGAGACTTTGAGATTGGTGTAGTGTAATAAATAAGCTTTGTATTCCAGAATAAAGTATTAAGAGGGAAAGAATGTAAATAAAGGGGGAAAGAGCGGAAGATGACAAGTATGGGGGAACGGATGGAAAGGATGGGCATAGGGAAGCGGATAAGAACAGAGAGGATCGTGGATCGTAACAGTGGGCGAAGTGTTATTGTTCCCATGGATCATGGCGTCTCATCCGGTCCAATATACGGATTGACTGACATGAGGGTCGCGGTAAATGCAATAGCAGACGGTGGTGCAAATGCAGTCCTCGTGCATAAGGGTATTGTTATAGCAGGCCATCGCGGGTATGGTAAGGATATAGGACTGATAATACACCTATCTGCAAGCACTTCGTTAGCTCCTGACCCATTAAACAAAGTTATAGTCGCTACGGTAGAAGAAGCGATGAGATTAGGTGCGGACGCAGTGTCAATGCACGTGAATGTGGGTGCGGCGAGCGAAGCGGATATGCTTGAGGATCTTGGCGAGACTGCAATGATATGTGAGGAGTGGGGCATGCCGCTTTTGGCGATGATGTATCCAAGGGGCGAGAAAGTGGAAAGTGAGCATGCAGTGGAAATGGTAAAGCATGTGGCTCGTGTGGGTGCTGAACTGGGCGCGGACGTCATAAAAACAAATTATACCGGCGATCCCGACACCTTCAAGGATGTGATACGTAGTTGTCCGGTGCCGGTAATAATAGCCGGTGGGCCAAAGGCGAATACCGATGCGGAATTACTGAAGATGGTGGAAGATGCAGTTGCCGCGGGTGCTGCTGGCGTTTCAATAGGTAGAAATGTGTTTCAGCATCCGAATCCGGCAGATATGACAAGAGCAATCTGTAAAGTAGTGCATGAGGGCATCTCGGCAAAAGAGGCAATGGAGATGCTGAAATGATATGAACGGAAAGAGAAGAGAGATCTGGATAAAAGCGGATGTAGGAACATGGGCTGAAAAGAAGTCGCGGATTACAACCGGCTTAGAGTCCGGTGTGGATGGCGTGCTTGTGGTAGAAGCGGACGTAGCGAAGGTGACGGAATTAGGCCATCTAAAAATAGCGGCCTTTGCCTCTGACTCGGAGACTGAATCGGAGTCGGAATCGGGAACAGGAGAAGCGGATATAGTTGTTTACGGTGCGGGAAGTGAAGGCGATGGCACAATGCAGATTCCAGCGGAGATAGCGGACTCGGACGTTTTGAATGCGTTGAAGAGCACTTTTGGTACTAAACTCAACGCAGGGTATGTGGAGCTAAGAGGGAAGAAGTATGAGCAATTTGCAGTGAATATTGCAGATTACTGTAATTATGTGATTGTGATAGGAAAGGATTGGAAGATAATACCGCTGGAGAATATAATAGCGGAATTGCAGCACAAGGACGCGAAGGTGATTGCGGGCGTGCAGAGTGCAGAAGAGGCAATGACGGCATTTGAAACGCTGGAATACGGTGCTGATGGTGTGCTCCTCGATACAGACGACATAACAGAGATAAAAAGAACGGTGGAAATGAGAGACGCAAGCGAAATGGGTAAAATGCCGCTTTCTAGCGCGAGGATAACAAAGGTGGAAGAACGAGAAATGGGTGATCGGGTATGTGTGGATACCTGCTCATTGATGACCTTAGGCGAGGGGATGCTGGTGGGTTCTCAGTCGTTCGCGTTGTTCCTCGTGCATTCGGAATCTGAAGAGAGCCCTTATGTGGCTGCGAGACCGTTTCGCGTGAATGCGGGTCCGGTGTATGCCTATGTGCTGGTAGGAGAGAAGACAAGGTATCTGTCTGAATTGACGTCCGGAGACGACGTCTTAATTGTGAATGCGGAAGGAAATGCGAGAAAAGCTATTGTTGGCAGGGTGAAGATAGAGAAGCGACCACTTATGCTCGTGGAGGCGGAAGTGGAAGGCGAAGGTAAGAGGAAGTGCAGTATTATTCTCCAGAATGCGGAAACGATAAAGTTAATGGGCAAAACTAAGCCGATTTCCGTGGTCGATTTGAAGGAAGGAGATGAGGTTTTGGTTCATGTAACGGAAACGGCGAGGCATTTCGGGATTGCTGTTGAAGAGATGGTGATAGAGAAGTAAGATACATGTTAAAAAGAATTGTTGAAAATCATCAAGATGAGCATTTCAGGGGTATTGAAAATGCCAGAGAATATGCAAAAGAAGCTGAGAAGTCTTCAAAAATGCGGTTTCGTGGATTTTTAAACAAACTCGCCATTCTTAACATAAAGGGGGAATATTTAGAGGTTGGCGCGGGTACAGGAACTTTAGCGGCTATGATTGCGAAAGATAATAGAAAAATTAATATTACCGCAATAGAAATGTCTCCGGATATGATAGCAGTAGGAAATGAATACATAAAGAAAAAAAAATTAGAATCACAAGTAGGTTTTATTAATGGAAATATTGAAGATGATGCGTTATTAGACAAATTGGGTAAGTTTGATTTAGTCTATTCTACATTTTCTTTACACCATTGGGAAAATCCTGAAAAAGCGATAAAGAATCTTATGGAATATGTAAAAGAGGATGGAGTAGTATTATTATATGACTTAAAAAGAGTTTGGTGGTTATACTGGATACCAAATCAGAATGGATTTTTTAAATCCATAAGAGCGTCCTATAAACCATATGAAATCAAAAAAATATTGAGCAATCTTGGTGTAAAGAAATATGAGATTAAAATTGTTTTTCCATTTTTCATGCAAAACGTTACTATTTGGAAATAGACATTCTATTTAGGACGCAGATTTACACGGATTTACACGGATTTATTTTTTTCTGCGTTAATCTGCGTTAATCCGTGTCTCAATGCAGCACACTTATCTTCTATGCGCTTCACCCACCATTTCACCAATGTTCTTGTATCCCTTAGCACCAAGATACTCCTTCAATTCCTTTTTTAGTGTCGAAAAAATTTCGAGATCTTCACTTACTAGCGCGCTACCCACCTGAAACATGCTCGCGCCGTTCTTCGCATAGTCTATCACATCCTTAGCGGAAAATATACCGCCAACTGCGATTATTGGTATTTTCAACTCCTTGTATAGATTAAAAACAATCTCCTTACCACCAACCGTCAGATCCTTACCGGATTTACCACCATAGCCTGTTGGATTACCCAAAATATGGCTATCAAGCTTTTGGTCTACGGGTCTCGCAATCACAGTATTAATAGCCGTGATAGCATCAGCACCTGCCTTTTCCAATGTCATTGCCAATCCTGCAGGGTCACCCACATTAGGTGATATTTTCACTGCGATTGGTTTTGGATGCACAATCGTGCGTATCTCATTTATTATACTCCGCAGCAGTTTGGGCTGGTTCTCAATGGCTACGAAATCAGAATGCGGACAGGAGGCATTAAATTCGAGCATGTCTATAGGATAGTTAGTAGCAATCTTCGCTACTTCTCTACATTCCTCTACGTTTTTACCAAAGATACTCAAGATCAGAGGCACATCTGCGTACTTCGCATCGCCTATCTCCAGCCCATAATCTGTAATCCCCGGATTTGGGAGCCCCATCGCGTTCACATAGCTACGGGGTGCGATTTCAATAAATGTGGGGTTGGGATAACCCTCTTGCTCATACAGTCCAACTGATTTCGTCACTACTGCGCCCGCACCTGCTACGGCATAGCGATAAAGTAACTTACCCGAAAGACCAAATCCCGCGGCATTTGCAATTGGATTGGTGAATTTGATCCCGCATACTTCTGTTGCTAATTCCGGCTCGTATTCGGGTGTGAAACTCGGCGGCGGAATTGATAATAGTTCACCGGTATCAGGTGTAATTGCGATTCGTTTGCCGCTCTCAGCTCGTTTCCAGCGCCCAAATTCCGTGCCTAGAAGCGCATCGGCATCAAAGATCGGGCCGTCTTTGCAGATCCGGTATCCTCCAAGGTCACAGGAGCCACAAGCGCCGCATCCGCACTTTACTATTCGCTCTACGGAAACCTGCGTAGCTATTCTTGCCACGCTCGTAATCCTGCACACGCGCTCCAGCATTAGTTCAGGACCGCACGTCAACACCCGCTCAAATTCTTCGCCTGATGCCAACAATTCTTCCAATAGCGCTGTGATTGTGCCTCTATATCCTTCAGAACCATCCTCCGTGGCGATTCTTATGTCACAACCCATTCGCTCAAACTCGGCAATATACAACAGTTCTGCACTATTTCTTGCGCCTTCTAAGACGACTACAGGCGTATCTATTTCTTTCGCTCTTTTCGCGGCGAATCTCAACGGCGCCGCGCCGTATCCGCCAGCAACCATGCATAATTTTTCACCACTGATTGTGAATCCCTGGCCATAGGGGCCTCTCAAGCCCACTAGATCACCTACGTGCTTTTGATGTAAGCTATGCGAGCAGTCACCGACATCAGCAATTGCCACTACCACTTTACCTTCTGGCGATGCGGCTGCAATAGAAATGGGTATCTCGTCTATACCGGGGCTCCAGGCCATTACGAATTGGCCCGGTTCGCTTTCTCGCGCTATTTCTGGCGAAATGAATGTGAACGATTTTAGTTCGTCAGTTTCCGTCTTTATCGCTTCTATATTATGTAGTGTGGGGCTGTTTAGTGGCATTTTACGAAATACTCCGTCATTAAATCCAAACACTTCAATTGACTTTTACTTATGCCATTTAGACAACTGCCTCTTTGTTTCGGGGGCTTCTCGACAGAAGGGAGATTTTTGATCATTAAGATTTATTGGATTTACAAAGAAATAAACCTTAAACAATAAAAGCATGAAGAGACAACGTACGATAATTGTAGTTCACGGAGTCTGTGCTGTAGGGCACAATCGAATTTTCTAGTGATATAGGTATAACCCTCTTCCCATATCCAAAAATTTTTTGAAAGGAATTTTAGGAGAATCAAATAGCCCATACCCTCGCACAACCAATGATCCACAATTATGATTTGATCTTTTGCATATTTGCGCACGCACTCTTCTCAAATTATAAATGCGTTTAATAAAAGTGTCTGAAACTCGATTCCACCGGAAGTGGAACCGGAAAGT
>WSZT01000129.1 GCA_013139985.1 Candidatus Methanophagales archaeon
TCTGTGCTTGTAGCATTTATGTTGAGTGGCATTGCAACAGGAGTAATGACTTCTGATGTTATACAGGTGGATATGCCAAAGGATGAGTTAGTAGCAGAGCTGCAGGATTACGCAGAAAAAATGGAAGGAGAACATGCAGAGATAGATCTTTCGCAATATCCGGAAGAGAGAGTGAATGAATTAAAAAGAATCGTGTATTCTGCAACACAAACAGCAATGAAGCAGTCCTTTTTGGTGATATTTATTATTTTAGTGGTTACGTTGGTATTTGCGTTGTTTATACCGGGTAAAAAGAAGCGGTGAAGTGCTTCAAATATATACCAACAGACCTAATTTAAGTTCTAGCATCATTGCATTCTCATAAACAAACCTTTTCCAGAAAACCATAACATAACAAACCCAGTTTATTATAAACTCGATAGAAGATTCTAATAATCTCCTCCGTCAACTAAACCATCAAAATATTTAAAATCCTGATTATCTGCGTTCATCTGCGTCCGATTATCAAAAATTATTCTTTCTTGAAATTGAGCACCAGCACGGCATCAAAACGATCAGCGAACCGGCAATGACCATCCATTGGGTTCGCTTGAGTCACCAAAACTAAGGATCATCAAGATCAAACACAAAAAATATATTTAAAAAGGAGAAGAATTGCCAGAGACGGGGATACAATTATCGTTGACAAGGGATATTAAGGATACAAGAACTATGTTCTGGGAATACTGGCCTAACTTTCATGACTTATCTTAAACATCAAAAACTCCTTCAACGTCCACGGATGTTTAGTAATTCTCTCTGCCATGCATGGCGTCCTCTCGATGTTTCTGATCCCCTTAGGAGTTTTAATCGTCAATGCGGAATGGGTTCGGATAAAATTGGTGTATGATAGAATATACTATCAGACCAGGTGCTCATAAAAGTCACGTTTTATAGGACACTACAACAAATCACTATTTACTTATCCATTCAGGTTTGCATGATCCAGGTACATAAAGCATCGGATCTTCCCAATATTCAGGAGTTTTAGACATATCAACCTGAGATCCGCAACGGGTGTACTCACCAAAGCCGGTCATACCCGTTACCAGGTTAGGGGTCATAATCTGGTGATCAGGACCCATGTTTTCGAGATTGGCAAAAACCTCTTTGTCAACCAAACCAAGGCTCATAATGAAGTTAACACATTTTGTGAGAGAAATATGAATCGCATAACTGCCACCTTCTTTGGCACGGCGCAATAAGGCAGCTTGTACACCAATGGCACCAAGATATCCTGTAAGGATATCACAAATTACATTCACCTGCGCAGGCATATAAGGCTGATCTGGCGTACCTTCTGCAGTATATAAGCCAAAAATTGCCGCGGCATTTACGTCAAAGCCCGGCCAATGTGACCAAGGACCATTATGTGTGTTCATTTTAATACTTACTGTAATGATTCCCGGTTTACGCTCTGCAAGCTCTTGTGGCGAATAACCTTCTTCATCTACCAATCCCGGACGAAGATTATCTACAAAAACATCGGCTTCTTTGATCAGGTCATATACTTTTTCCCTATTGGCCGGTTTACGCGCATCTAGGTAAGCCTGTCTCAATCCTGCTTCTGACTGGAAGAAAAAGTTTCCAAGCTCAACCCAGTCAGGCATATTTAAATTCAAACAATCGGCACCTTGAGCAGCTAATTGGCGGGGACAACTGGGTCCGGCAACTGCTTTCACAAAACTTAGAACACGAAGACCAGACAGAGGTCGTTTTCCTTTAGGCAGCGGAATGGGCTCGCTTTCACCGATTTTAATGATATCAATTAATGGCGTATTATTATGATCTGTCCACTGTTCTGAGGCCTTAAATTCCTCCACGGTGCGCACTTTGTGTAAAGGAACCTGGGCTACCATGGCTGCTGCTTCAAGTTCTTCAGAATCCCGTTTTAAGCTAGCCTGGTACAACTGTTCTTTGGCAGGTCCGCAGTTGAGAAGAGTCAGTATTTTGTGTTCTTCTGATGGGTACATTGGGCACAAAGCCATCCATTTGTTGTCACGAGTAGGTATTAAGGTAGTTGCACCCGTGCCAAAGAGGTTCAAATTGAACATCTTGTGTACGCCGTTTATCTTAGTATATTCAAGTGCATCCAATTGCCATGGGCTTTGCTCTACCCATGTTTTTCTCATATCGGCATGAATGTCCTGTCCTTCTCCTGTTCGTTCTTTCCAGATTGCAGCAGAAGCCACTGAGTTGGCAGCCAGAATTGATGCTGTAGCCGCACCAACTTTCATTACTGTTTTACGTACAGGGTCTTTTCCGGCAAAAGTTACTTTACCGCCACCGCTACTAATATCAAGGCCACCTAACCTCAATATATTATCGGTTACTTTTAGTAAGTCATCGTAATTTTGTACATTAATGTTGTTCATTTTTTCTCGACTGTTCCATCCTCCGATATCTTAATAGAGTCTCCGGTTTTTACCGCATTTAAAAAGTCGTCTCCCAACAGATCAACCGTCACGATTCTTTTTCCCAGCCAAATGTCTCCCATAAGGAGTCCGCAAGCTGCCAAAGAATCAATATGGTTTGCAAATAGCATGGCTTTTGGCGCCAGGTTTCGTTCGAGAATGATCAGGAATAAGGTTGCCGCGCTGCTTGAACCAATCGTTTGCGGGATGCACAGAATCTTGTCCTTCAGATCGTGGTTATAAAGGTCCGGGTTGTCGTGGTCTTCACATACCCCGGAATTAGATCCTGATATCATTACATCAACATATGTCGCACAGGTGTTAAATCCTACATGTGAAACTTCAGCAGAGCCCTCTACATTGCCTGGGAGTGCTGGACGGCCTTTAAATGTCTTTCTCATAATATTTTCCTCCATTATTTCTTTTATTTATTCTCGAAATTAATAGTATCTCTTTCTGCCACTGGTGGTAATTCACCATGCACTATCAAGTGGATCAGCGCGTCATCAAAGAAAAAGCGCGCAGTAGTATAAACCCGTGTCTTATTCGAGTTCGTAGCAATTCGCTCCGACCCTGAAACTGGAGTTGAGCACCACATCATCGGACAATTTATTGCAAAACTAACCCCATAATCTTTCAGTTTCCCCACCATCTCAGGATTTCTTTTTTCAAAATCTGCCCGAACAAGAGCAGAACCAAAGAAGTAAGTTGGTTTATTTAGCAATTTCTTACCTGCCTTTTCCATTGCATCGACAATCCGCGTTCCCCACTCAACCATCTGACCATAAGACATATGCGGACACCCTAGAAACACGCGTTCCGGAGTTCCTTCCTGATCCTTCCACAAGTTTGGGTAAGTTGCGTAAATACGCTTAAGTTCTGCATCGTCTATTACATAGGTCTGATAACCTTCTTTCAACAGATCCCGTCCGTACTTTATAGCATCTGGTGTTACGCCTCCCATGTGGTAAAGACCGACAGCTCCGTTACTAGCGGTTGCTGCACCCAGGTCTTTAAGGTACCCCGCAGTTTCTTCGTTGATCTCAGGAATAAACTTGTCCATCCCGATGATGTACGGCACATCTTCAACGACTTTCATTCCGATAGCAGATCCAATCATTTCCGGATGGGGTTTTTTTGATAGCCGCACGTCAATTAACCAGCGGGCTTTTCTGCCTTCATCTGTCATTAGCCCAAAATATGGGGCTTTGCCAAGTATACTGCACAGCATATCAATTCCCATGGAGTTTCGATTGGTGCGAGCCCCTATAACTGAATTGACATAATTGATTGCCGACGATTCAGACCAAGCCAGGTTGTCGCCATATTTCGGCGTATTTCCCATCTGTGGCAAATAGCACGCACAGCTCCAATAACCTTTTATCATTCCGAGACTAAGATTAATTTCCTCCAGTTCATCCATACGGTTGTAGATTTTGTTGGCCATGTCCGTCTCTTCCTTTGTCATTGGAAGGTCATCAAAATCCATAGGTTTTGGGTCCGCTGTAAAAGGCGCATAGGTTTTCAGCCCTGCATCAGCCAATTGTTTATAGATCTTAAGAAACGGCTCTACACCATCACTACCCCAACTCATTGCCATATGGGGTGCACAATCCAAATCTACCAGTTTTTCAGCCCCGAAGAGTCGTCCGTAATCGCAGATGGTTTTTATAGATTTTTGCAGTAATTCGCCTCTCTTCCCATCCATGATATCCTGTTCTTCAGGCGTTAGCTTTAACTCGGGCATTGCATCGGTGGCTTTTACATTCGCCTTGGAATGGCCCGTATGCGTGGCGTGCACGAAGTTGGGATCGGTTCCGATCTGTCCGTTGAGTTGATGTCGCTTCATATTTATCCGCCTTTTCTTTGTTGTATTTATACCCTATTTTTTGCTAAAACTTAAAGCTATATATAAAACTTTCGATATGTTACCCAATTGCCTAATAGTTATAACTCCGAATAAAATAGTGCCAAATGGCCAGTACTTCAGCATTGGTTGATAAATATAATCAAAACAGAGGTACTGGAAAATGAAAAGGAAGCAGGAAAAAGAGCGATATGATAGACTGTCTTTTAAGACACTGGACCGGCAGTTCCAACAAGAAGCGATTGATGGATTGAGCTGTTCACCACTGGAGGCAAAAGCACTTACCGAGATTGTTAAAGAAGTTTTTTTAGAGAAAAAAGATCCGGTGCAGGTAGCAAGAGAAACAGATCACAGTCCAGAAGCAGAGGGGAAGTATTGCCAGCAGTTTAATAAACTGAAGTGGTGTGTGGAAAATGGGATGGGTAAGGAGGAGATAAGGATTGTTACTGGAATGAAAGCACATTTAATAGATGAATACCTAAAAATTATAGGGGGAGCATAATGCAACCTTCCCTCCTTAAGTGGTACTGGCCAAATGGCACAACATAAAGTTGGGGAGGGGGCATTTTTTTTCGACTCTACCTCGCTTGCAAGTGTAAGAACATGAATAGACAAGCGAGCTTGAGGATATAACAAAAGCCCAAACCAGTCCACGCTCGGACTGGAAGTCCGAGGCATCCACGTTTGCCGTAGGATGAGTATTGTTTAGATTTCTCGATTATTTACTTTCGCCTATCTCCGTTTATCTTTTCTGCAACACCAGATGGTGTGACCGCCTCGTTTTCTCGTATTTGCTGTGCCGATGCTACCGCATTTGGAGTTGGCATCGTTTTTCTGAGATAGGTTTTATTAACAAATCCGTTTACTATGCTATTTATCACTTCATGCATTGCTCCTATATAACAGTATAAGTAAATTCTTGAATCATATCCTTGTCAACGGGTATACTGTGTTCTCCATGTGCGACTTTATTCCTTACAAACTGATCTTCACACCGTTCCTTTTTCCCTTTTTACATAGTTACCTCAGCCGATAGTTGAGTGGCCCCTGTTAATTCGATATTTATTTTATTGGGCTTTTCAGAGACAATATTTTCAAGCACCACTTCAAAGGCGTTTCTAACTGAAAACGCACATTTTGGCGGCCGTTCTCGCAATAAATAAACAGATATACCATCTAAAACGTCTTTAAAGCTCATATGCGTGAGATATAGCCTCAGGTATTGAATGAAATTATAGACCAAACAAAGTATGAAAATATGGCCATAATTACTCTCTTTTGTCCTAAAATGGTTTCCTTCAAGCCCCAAATAGGATTTCAGCTCTTTGTTAGTCTGCTCTATCTGTGCTCTCTCTTTATATTTCATTATAGCCGTTTCTGGCTTAGTATTGAGGGACGTAGTGAAGAGTGGGATGAAGTCGTCATAGCCCTCACCGCGTACCAAAAACAGGTTTCCGGCAGTCCCTTGCCAAATACACCTTTTGAACGGGTAGATAATATAATTTTTACCATCTATCGTCAGTCGAATTGGTTTAATATTGCTTAATAGGCCTCCCTTTCTGAATTTGGTGCTGAAGCGGACGATAACAAAATTTGAGTTCAATCGAGTCAGCACTCGTACACCCGCTTTCATCGCGTCTCTCATGAGTTCGCCCGATTTTAAACCGCCATCGATGATAATCCAATCGCCTTTTTTATTTTACCCGTTTTTATCGCTTTTCTAATCTCTTGTGGCTTAGTAAGATGTCGTTTGTTGTGATTGACGATCCTGAAGTCGTCGATGAAGTTCAAGCCTTTATATCGCTCTACTGTGAATAAAACATCCTGCAATAGCTCATAACACCCAACCACGTAATTTTTAATCAGCTTTGCACCGTAAACCTTCTTTCCTTACCTTTTCAGATATGTCGCATCGCAGACCTTTGTATTGCTAGAGGAATACGAGAGGAAGTCTTCTAAGGATATTACACCCTTAATAAAGAGTTTTCCCAACTCCTTTATCTGATCGTAGTGAAATGAAGTGGATAAATTCAGAATTCCCCACTTCTTAGCGGCTCTTATCGATAGCTGCGGCGCTTCCAACTTCGCAGTGACTGACTCTGACAGACTTTTGTACAACGCCGTATTGGTCTGCAACGGGTTTAGAAACTCCCATATTGCTTTTAGTGTGCCCATATTAATACGTCTCCATATTTATCCATTAGAAGAGATGGGTATTTAAAGATATCGTATGATGATCGGTTAATTGGGTGTAGGAAGAGTTAATACAGTAAGAAATTTAGGAAATTCAATGGGGACCGCATTAATTGGTACTGTGCTTGTAGCATTTATGTTTAGTGGCATTGCAACAGGAGTAATGACTTCTGATGTTATACAGGTGGATATGCCAAAGGATGAGTTAGTAGCAGAGCTGCAGGATTACGCACAAAAAATGGAAGGAGAACATGCAGAGATAGATCTGTCCCAATATCCGGAAGAGAAAGTGAATGAATTTAAAAGAATCGTGTATTCGGCAACACAAACAGCAATGAAGCAGTCTTTTTTGGTAATTCTTATTATTTTAGTGGTTACGTTGGTATTTGCGTTCTTTATACCAAAATCAGAGGTAGAGTAATAGATATATCTCAGGGTAATAAATAAATGGCCAGAAATGGAACAGGAGTCTTCGGATCGGGTGTTACATATACCTGGTCATGGGGATTGCCGGGCTTCTGACGTGGCAGCTTTCGGGGTCGGAGGCGCCGAAGTTGGACGGAATTGTATGCCTCGTCAGCCTTGTCACAGGCCTGGTGGCGGAGTGGGTAGGTGCACAAGCGCTGCGTAAGCCAACCGAGGAGTACCAGTATGGCAGGTTCGCCAACGAAAGCAACTCGACGCACTCCGAGTCAGGCTCCAGGAAGGACTTAAGGAACTCTTCGAGTCTGTCCACTCCTACCTGGTATTCTCCGGACTGCGCATACACGAGGCGGGGCAGCCCGTGGACCCGGATGCGCCCGCGCCTTCAACGTAAGGAGCTATGCGCGCGGACCGCAATCGCATCAAGGACGTGGCGCCCAATATTTTCGCGCTGTTGATATATACCCGCGAACACTACAAAGTATAAAATATTTATTTGTATGATTTGTACCAGCGCTCATATTCTTTGTGGCTCTTGAAGCAATGCAGTATATAGGTTTGGTCTCCTTTGACATTGTAGATTATTCTTGCCTGTTTG
>WSZT01000178.1 GCA_013139985.1 Candidatus Methanophagales archaeon
TTTGAGTCAGGAATACCAAATGTTGTAGCGCCGGAACCTGCTTTCACGAGCACGCCATCATGTGCACCGTGAAACCCGCCCTCTATCTTTACTATTTTATCGCGTCCCGTAAACCCCCTTGCAAGCCTTATAGCAGCCATCGTTGCTTCACTACCTGTATTAACAAACCGAACCATCTCGACAGATGGGTAATGGCTTATTATCTTCTTCGCAAGCGCTATTTCCTTCTCATGCGGCGTGCCATAAAGCCACCCTTTTTCGAGCTGGTCTACGACTGCACGCTTCACCTCTTCGTTTCCATGCCCTAAAACAAGTGGGCCATACGCCAAACAGTAGTCAATGTATTCTTTACCCTCTACATCGTATATCTTCGACCCTTTCGCACGCGCCGTATAAAATGGATACGGCTCATATGCACGCACAGGGCTGCTAACACCGCCGGGCATATATCCCTTTGCGAGTTCAAAAAGCTTCTCGGATTTCATCTTCCTTCAGAGTGTGCTTTATTTATTAGCTCTTTTTTTATATATAACCACAATATTCTGTGCTAATCTTGTGTAATCTCGTGGTTTCTTAGTTCATCTCAATTCCTTCAGTTTTATAGCTTCATTTATACGCAACAAATCTATTAAATACTCACAAGCCCTAAAAGCATCCGTCCTATGCTTCGCACCTACCAAAATAGCAACGATATTATCGCCCACATCCAGTAATCCACGCCGATGTATGATCTCCACCGCTTCTATGTCAAATGTATCAACGGCATCTCGTCTTAACTGCTCAAGTTCTGCCTGCGCATTATCTTTAACTTCTACTTCCATGCCTTTTAGACCCTCCTCAACCCGCACCACACCGATAAAAGTCACAATGGCACCTATATTCGACTCCTTCATCGCCCTTACAGCGCCATCAATGGAAATCTCTTGTTCTGTAATCATCTATAAAACGCGCTTCATTTTATTTTATTTTGTTTTGCTATACCCTTGTTATTTTAATATCGCGCTTCTTTGGCATCAACTGCCGCAGGATTTCCTTAAACTGGACATCGTTTAGCATGCTCTTTAGCTTTCCACTCTGCGCTAATCCAATTAGTTGATTCTCTAGCAGTTCCGCATATTCCGGCTTTGCCATTCTTATGTTCGTTAGCCGTTCTCGCGCTTCCGGTGTGAGAATCTGCTTGATAATACTTCGCTTCGCCTCTTCTATCTCTTGCCGCTTTTCATCTTCCGCGCCCGCTCCTGCCTGAACCTGTGCCATCTCTTCATACTTCCGCCTTCTTATCGCTTCTAGTTCCGCTTCACTCGCCATTTGTAACACCTGCTGTTTCTTCTACTACTTCCTTGATCGGTTCTTGAGTGTTTTTTAGCTCGTGTGCAGCGTTATTGAGAAAAGACTGCCCTTTTGGCGATATTTTCCGCCCTTTTTTCGTCTTGGTTACATACTCGGCCTGTTCTAACTGTGAAAGTGCCTCTCGTATTATCTTCCCAGAAGCAGCTCTAAACCGCTCTCTCTTTGCGCCCCTTCTAACTCTACTACCGTAATACGTACAAAGCCTTGATACCCCTACTGGTCCATTGATATATATCTGCCGCAGCACCGATGCACATCGCACCCACCACCAGTCCTTATCATCCGGTGGTAATTCTTTGCTCGCACCCTTCTTTACATCCATGCCCCACTTAGGCATAGAGATAGCTTTGTTCTTTTTTAATTTCTCCCCTACTGACTTCGTCAGTTTATCCGGTGGCACATCGTATACCGTCGTCATTCTAATTTACCTTTTTATTCCAGACATAAAAAGTTATTTGATTAAAAAAAACCTTTCTTACAAAAGGTAAAAATGAAACTGGGGAGAAACAGATGGATGTGAAAATTGGTTTGGAATGCCATGCTCAACTTCTTACAAGATCTAAATTGTTTTGCTCTTGCTCTACGGACTATCATAACGCTGAGCCAAATACGCATGTCTGCGCAACCTGTTTAGGCTTACCCGGCGCTTTGCCGGTCGTGAACAAACGTGCAATACGATATGCGATAAAAATAGCGCTTGCTTTGGGCTGTGAAGTGCAAGAGGAAACTATATTCTATCGGAAGAATTATTATTATCCCGACCTACCCAGAGGGTTCCAGATCACGCAATATGATTTCCCCATCGCTTTTAATGGCTTGGTGCGAATAGAGAGTAATGGAGGTAAAGAGCGCGAGATACGGATAACGCGCGTGCACATGGAGGAAGACCCCGGTAGGCTGGCATATAAAGGTACGATAGATACCGCGAAATATTCGCTTGTTGATTATAACCGGTCGGGAATGCCGTTAGTTGAGATAGTAACCGAGCCCGACCTCAAGTCGCCGAAAGAGGCGCGGATATTTTTAGGTAAGTTGAGGAGCATACTAGAGTATTTAGACGTGTTTGATGGCGATTTGGAAGGTGCAATGCGAGTTGATGCGAATATATCCATTGAAGGGGGCAATAGGGCAGAAGTAAAGAACATATCGTCACATAAGGGTGTGGAGCGTGCGTTATCTTTCGAGATAACACGGCAGAAGAATTTGGTGCGCAGGGGACTTAATGTCCGGCTGGAGACGCGACATTACGATGAAGTGCATGGCATAACACTTTCCATGCGTACGAAGGAGTTTGAGCATGACTATCGCTATTTCCCCGAGCCTGATCTTGTGCCCATTCACATTTCTGATAGTGTAGAAGCGGTGAAGCAGGAGATACCTGAACTTCCGGACGAAAAGAGGAAGCGATTCCTCGCTCAATATTCTATCACCCCGGAACATGCGAGTTCGCTCATTTACGATCCACATATAGCGGATTACTATGAAGATGTAGCGTCTAAAATAGATCCACGGTTAAGTGCTACGTGGATTGCGGATGTTTTGAAGGGCGAACTAAATTATCGCTCTAGTTCAATGCGCGAGGCGTCAAAAAGGATTTCTCACGATGAGTTCGTCACCATCTTGCGATATTTTGAGCAGGGTGTGATTACCGAGCGAGGGGCAACTGCGATAATAAGGGCGATGCTTGATAAGGGCGGTAAGCCAGAAGAGATAATCAAGATAAAAGGTCTGGCAAGTATGGGTTCGGAAGAGACGGAAAAGATAATATATAGCGTATTAAAAGATAACAAAGGCGTAATAGCGGATTATAAAGCGGGAAAAAAGGAAGCTTTGAATTTCTTAGTCGGGCAGGTAATGAAGCATACAAGGGGTAGAGCGGACCCAAAAGAAGTTAGTAGAATGCTGCGGGACAAGATAGAAACTGGATTTTAGGTGAGTTGTAGTTGGTGCAGGTGTTGAAGGTGATGGTGTCATTGTGGCCTCAAGTACAGGTGTTTGTGACTCTATGCTGAGTTCTTGGCCATTTTTATATAGGGGGTACTTCCATCCTCCTTTGATAAAATCGGCCTCTGACGCTGTGAGCAGCTCATACATCCTCGGCCGCCTGTCCTTGAGGTAGCTATTAGGGTTAACCGCGGGATGGGTCATCCCGTAGTACCCGGGGATGCAGTCAGCAATAAGCAACGTGTCCTGCTGATGATTGGCCTGAACAATGATGTCACCGTGAGGTCCGATAATGATACTGTTGCCGCGATAGTGCCTCTGGTTTGAATCTCGTTCCTCATATCCTGCACGGTTGGAATATGCATAGAACACGTTATTAGTATATGCAAAGGCTGGAAGTACGAGAGTTGAAACGTCGGGATGGAACAGCACTGCGATTGCCGTTGGGTAGGGTATAATAATAGTCCGCAGCAGTTGGTCCTACAATGAGCTTGGCACCTTTTCAGGCTTCTTTGGGGCTCAAAGTGTAGCCAAGAACATATAGCTCTGGAAAGGACAGACAGCAACTGCACACCTCGTTCCTTAGCGATACGAGCGACCTTTTCCAACCTGTCCATGTTCTTGGCCGAGGCACCGGGTCCGTATGCTGCCTGCGCCTGATAGATTCCAAGACACAGGCCTTTTCCATATTCCGGTACGGATGCGTAAGTAGAAGTTTTAAACATCAGTTTTTTAGGTGACGTGGTGCCCATCACGCGCAGATCTTTGCGTTACAATTACTTTTGTCCTGGTTCCTTCAACTTGACCGTAACAATCGGAAGAAGGTTGGCTGCGTTCAGCATCTCGAATTTTCCCGATTCTGCCAGACGTTTAGCGAGATAACGGGCGTTCTTCAGAAGGTTCATCGCGAATAAGGTGTACCCTTCTCGGCCAAATCGCAACAGGGTTGTAATACTGCGCCAGGACCATAGCACTGCCCCTGGAGAAATTCAGCGTGTAGGTCGGCATCTCGTCACCGAGATAGTTCACGTAAAAGATCAAATCCTCAGGTGGGTAGATGTGGTCGCGGAAAATCAGCCAACCCAGACCAGGATAGACCAATCCATATTTGTGGCCAGAGACGTTGATCGACTTGACCTGAGGCAGGCGGAAATCCATCTCGAGTTCTGGATTGGCAAACGGCGTGATAAAACCGCCACTGGCTGCATCTACATGAATGGGAATATCCCCTCCTTTTGTTTCCTTGATTTCCATAAGCAGGTCGCTGATCTCCTTGACCGGGTCAGCACCACCCGTAAAGGTTGTCCCCAGGATCGCCCCGACGCAGATGGTGTTCTCGTCAATCCGCTCGGACACGGTCTCCGCACTGATAGTAAAGCGGTCGAGGTCCATCGGGATTATCCGCGGCTCGACGTCGAAATACCTGGCGAACTTGTCCCAACAGACGTGGACATCAGCCCCGAAAACAATATTCGGTTTATCGTGGGGTTTTGCCCTCAGCCTGGCGGCGCTTCTTCCACGTCCATTTATGCGCAAGTAGTCCCAACATGATTGCTTCGGAAGAGCCAATAGTCGCGGTACCAGCGAAAGTAGTCTCCTCCGGCGCATTGAACAGACGCCCCAACATGTTCACTACGCGCTCATTGATAACTTCGGTTTGTGGGTACTGGAAAGGGTCAATGAAGTTCTTGTTGATGTTTTCCATGAAAATCAAGCGTCAAAATCCATCTCCCTTCCTCAACCCCTCTTCATCTGCGTATCGCTCTATCAAAGGCCTTATCTCCTCGCTATACCAGCCCTTTTTGATATACATGGGATAGATGGGTAGCCGTTCCCGTAATTCATATGGTGCAACTCTTCTCCTGAGTTTGTCCTCTCGTGGCCATGGCGATTCGGGATTTATATAGTCCATGGTCTTCTCCGCTATCCCGCCGAGGTCCGATGCGCCCAGTTCTATCAATTCCGTAGGCGAAGTCAAATTCGGCGGAACCTGTATCGCTATCTCATTCGGCAGTATCTCTTTCGCTGCACGGACAACTTCCTTCAGCTCCTCTGAACTCGGTGGCTTTTTGTTTTCCATTGGCGTGAACGGTTTAGGTAAGAAAGGCTGGACAATAACCTCCTGTATGTGCCCATACTTCTCATGTACTGATTTTATAGCTTCTAAAGCGCGAATAATGTCGCCCTTTTCTTCGCCTATACCCACTAAGATGCCCGTAGTGAAAGGTATCTTGAGCCTACCAGCCTCTTCTATCATCTCCAATCTCAGCTTTGGGTCTTTACCCGGCGATTTATTATGCGCTTCTAGTTCTGAAGTGGTTTCAAGCATCAAGCCCATTGACGCATTCACAGGTCGTAGTTCCTTTAATTCCGCTCTACTCAGCACACCCAAATTACAGTGTGGCAGTAATCCATGCTTTATCGCGAGTTTGCACAGCTCTTTCGTGTATTCAACAAGAGAAGAACATCCCGAGCTGCTAAGGCGATCTATGAAGAAGTGCGAAAAATTCGCGAGTTCTGGCTTTTCGCCTGCTGTGAATAGCGCTTCTGTCGCTGATCCTTTATTAGTTATAATCGCTAAAAATTCGCGCTTGTCTATTACGTAAGCCTCTTCGAGGCTGCGTGCTTTAAACACGCAATAAGCACATGCATTCCTGCATACGTTCGTCACCGGTATGAAAATGTTCTTGGAGAAGGTGATGTATCTCATTTCCTTTTCTTCTATTTCTCTTTGATCGCATATATTTGATTTTTTGTATTTGTATATACAATAAAAAACCACGAGATTTTACATGATTAACACAACACTTTTTCTTTTTTACAAAAAGAAAATTTAGCCTGTGCTAAAAGAAAAACAAGTTTATTTGGATCAATAAGGAAAGGAATAGTCAATTGGGTACTAAAACCAAATTACCAATAATATTATCTCGTGGGAATCTGTGTACTCTTGTGGTTATAAAAAGGAGCTAAACAAATACAAATTAATTTATAAATATTAAACATTGGCTAATGTGGGTGAGAGAGAAAATGAAGATAATACCCGGAATATCGTCACAGCTCCTGGCTGTGAGAATAGCATCGGAACTGGACTCCAGCGTCTCGTTATGCGAGTTCAAGAAATTCCCCGATGGCGAGTCATACACGCGAGTATTAGACGACGTAAAAGACGAAGAAGTAACCATCGTTCAGAGCATCATAACCGATTCCGACCTGATATGCCTGCTACAACTGATAGACGCGGTAGAAGAAGCGCATGAAACAACCGTAGTTATCCCGTATCTGGGATATGCGAGACAGGATAAGAAGTTTAAACTTGGCGAGGCGATAAGTGCAAGAGCTGTTGCGAAGTGCTTGAGTCTTGATACTATCAAGCGGATTTATGTAGTTAATGTGCATAATAACGCCATATTGCAGTATTTCGATAAAGATACAAAGGATCTGGATGCATCTCACTCAATTGGTGATTACATAGCGAAGAAGGAAATAACACATCCGGTGATAATCGGGCCGGACGCCGGAGCGAAAGAGTTAGCGAAAGCAGTTGCCGCACCTCATGGCTTCGATTACGATGTGCTGGAGAAGCGGCGGGTAAGCGGCGAGGAAGTGGAAATAACACCGCGAACGTTGAGCGTGGAAGAAAGGAATGTTGTCATCGTAGATGATATTATATCCACGGGCGGCACAATAGCAGAAGCGGCATCTATGCTAAAAGCGCAAGGTGCCGCAGACATTCATGTTACGTGCATACATGGCCTTTTTGTGCAAAATGCAACTCTGCGAATGTTTAAAGCGGGAGTCAAAGAGATAATCGCAACGGATACAATAGAATCCGCTTTTAGCGCGATAAGCATAGCCAAAATGGTTGCAGAAGCGTTGAAGAGGTGAAAAAAAATACGACGGGATTTTTTTATATCTCTATTTCTTCTGTGTTAATCTCGTGAAATCTGGTGGTTCCTTTTTGACGGTTGGTTAATGTAGAACTCATCTCTTCGTAAAGCCCATAAACAATGCTCACAGCCAGGATGAAATATGCTGCACTTACTCCACCAAGTGTGCCAAACATATCCGCAATCACAATCAAAGCACCTAAAACCGCACTACCGAACATTGCAATCTTTAATATGCGCTTATCCACCGCCCTCCGTATCGCTTTTATACTCCGGTTATAACGGTAAATTGGACGACCTGATTTACGGATCATTATTCTTATGTCCCTGTTTTCCAATCCAGGCGTCAATTTTAGCCATAATAGGGCGGTTATCATTGCTCCTGCGACCATTATTGACATTTCAATTGCAACTCTTACCGCAATTTGCCAGCCTTCAATGCCCGGAAGCACAAGTGCAGGGTACCAATCCCAGGGGCTATAAATTGGGCTGATATAAAACATCAAACCGGACACCGCATTGTTTCCTTCATATGTCCCCAGTACCGTAATACCCTGAGAATAAAGCATCCGACCAATGCCCTGTATGCTCGTTAGCAATAGCCCGCCCAAATTCAATAATACCGCAGGAATAATCATCGCATAAGTAAAGTGCACGAACTTAATTGAAAATCGGATCCTACCATGTCTTCTCCCTGAATATAAACCTGGTATTTTTAGCTCTACACGAGCGCTCCACAGATAGATCAAGAGGAAGAAGAGAGCGATAGTTGTTATAAGTGCTATTAAGTGCTGCTGGAAAAGGAAAACTATTCCACCTTCCCATATCTCGTATGCCGGTACTTGCTGCACGATTTCTATCCCTCTTGGAATCACACCCACAGCAAAGCCGCTTTTGTCTGGGACCCAGGATATAAGGCCGGAAATTAATTGTTGCGTAACGCTTGCAATAATAAAAAGACCCACACCCGAACCTATTCCCCAACGCGATATCACCTCATCCATATAGTATATCAGCATACCGACTAAGAAGACCTGCAAGAAGAGTAAAAACGAGATAACAGGCAATGGTACACCAAGTTGTGATGCTATTCCCTGATCGGGCAAATAAAAGCCCGTAACATATGTAAAGCTTATGAGAACAGCAAAGCACAAAACAAGCAGTTTCTGCATGTTTAAATAAAATGTCTGATCCTTTTGCGTTGTTAAGTCGAGTTTCATTATCTTTGGACCCGCTAAGATCTGCAGGATAATCGCGGCATCTATAATTGGCATAACCCCAAGAGCGGTCAGCGAGAATCTTTGACCTGCGAAGATAGCTTGCCATCTACCGAAGAGGTCCAGCGAACATGGCGATAATCCAAAGAGAGGGATATTACTCAGAGCAAAATAGAGAACGAGGATAGCGATAGTAAATACTAGTTTCGTCTTGAGTGGAACATGCCTTTTCGGGCGTTCGACCATAGGGATGTTAGCTAAAAAAGATGCTAACGCATCCCCTACCGCTTTTACGCTCATTTCATCTTCGTCATCCGCCGCCGAAGAATCGCCTCATTGTCGGATACATCTCCATCATCTGCTCAGATGCCACATCCTCATAAAGCCGGTATGCAATGCTCACCGCCAGAAGTAAACCAGTCCCTGACGCCTGCCCAAGTGTGCCGAACATACTTGAAAGTACGCACAACACGCCCAGAATAGCACCACCCATTAGCGCTATTTTCGGGATATAACCCTCCATCATTCGTTCTATCGTTGCCGCGGTCCTGCGATGCCCGGGTATTTGTAGCCCTGAGTTATGTATCTGCGCGGCCACATCCTTAGCACCCATTCCTGTTGTATTTATCCAGAACAGGGCAAATATCGCGCCACCTACGATCATAAAAGAGAAGTCAATAGCCAACCTTATGGCAATTTGCCAGCCTTCAATGCCCGGAAGCACAAGTGCAGGGTACCAATCCCAAGGGCTATAAATTGGGCTGAGATAATACATCAAGCCTGAAACCGCATTGTTCCCTTCAAACGTCCCAAAAATAGTGATTCCCTGATTATAAAGCATTCTTCCAAAACCCTGTATGGTCGCCTGTAACGCTCTTACAAGAATCATCGGCAGCACACTCGCATACAACAGCTTAATAGGGAATTTACCCCGTGCTCCTCTTGCTACAGCATGTGCTAACGGTATCTCTAATCGAGTGCTCTCAAGATAAACAACGGTGAAAAATACCGCAATAGTGGATATGAGCGCTATCATGTGATGTTGGAAAAGGAAAGTTATTCCGCCTTCCAGTATCTCGTACCCCGGTATTTGCTGCACTATTTCTATCCATCGTGGTATTACTCCCACTGCCAATCCGCTTTGATCAGGAATCCAGCTTATGAGGCCGGTAATTACCTGCTGCGAGACACCTGCTAGGATGAACAGCGAAACACCAGAGCCTATACCCCATTTTGAGACCACCTCATCCATGAAGTATATCAGCATCCCACCAACGAAGACCTGAATAAAAAGTAAGAAAGAAATGAAACGTAGAGATACGCCAAGCTGCGCTGCTACTGTCGGGTCCGGCATATAAAAGCCTACAACGTACGTCAGACTAATAAAAGCAGCAAAGACCAGAACGAGCAGTTTCTGTATGTTCTGATAAAACGCCTGATCCTTGGGATCGCTCAAGTTCAACTTTACTATCCCCGCGCCGACTAAGAGTTGTAAGACAATAGAAGCATCAACAATCGGCATAATACCAAGAGCAGTTAGCGAGAATCGCTCTCCTGCGAATATCGCACGCCATTGCCCGAAAAGATCCATTGACTCTGGAGATAGCCCAAATAGAGGGATATTACCAAGTGCAAAAAAGAGAACGAGTATGCCCACTGTCCAGGCTAACTTAGTTTTAAAATGAACGTGCCACTCGGGACGTTCAACCATGGGGAATTTACCTAAAATAGACGATGTGACATCTCTGAAGTTTATTGCACTCATCTAAATAATACTCACCGTGCCACCAGCACTTTCTATCTTCCCCTTCGCTGTTTCGGTAACTGCATTCGCTGTGAGCATCAGCTTCTTCGTTACTTTTCCCTTGCCCAGAATCTTTTCTATGCCTAGCTCAGTGACATCGAGATAAATACCATCTGCTTTCTCTTCCGCTTTCCCTTCTCTTATCAGTTCTTCTAGCATCTCTTCTAAATTGCCGATATTAAGTGTCCCTTCGTCATGGCGGTTATGCTGATGCGAGATATGCATCCCTTTTACTATCCCCATCTTCAACGATCGTACGACATGATGTGAGTACGCTCCAGCGTTACCGACACCACCCCTACTCCCGCTCCCTCTTCGTTTCTTATGTGAGCCACCGCCGCAGGTTCTTGTTCCGCGTATCCTTTTTAGTCTCTTCTTCATGATCTATGCAAGCCCTCTTAATCTTATAGTCTATCTCAGGTTTAAAAATATACCTAATATACATTTCTTTTTATAGCACAGCAATAGTATAGTTTTATATATTATAATTTATTGGGAGATTAAGGAAAATGTCAGAAGTAAATATAAAAATAGAGAATGTAGTGGCGAATGCAAGGATTACAGAGAGCCTGGACCTGGAATATGTTGAATCTCAGTTAGAGGCGGCGATGTTCACGAAAAAAAAGTTCCCTGGCCTTGTATATAGGACAAAAGAGCCCAAATCCGCTTTTCTTATCTTTCGTTCTGGGAAAATAGTATGCACGGGAGCGAAGACCAAAGAAGGTGTGCGTACGGTGATGGATAAGCTTTCTTCTGACCTCAGAGGCATAGGTATAGAGGTGGAAGAGCATCCCGAATTCAAAGTGCAAAATATCGTGGCTTCTGCCGATCTTGGAAAAGAACTTAATCTCGGAGCTATTGTGATGGGGTTAGAACTTGAAGGCATGGAATATGAGCCCGAAGTTTTTCCCGGATTAGTTTATCGTATAACCGATCCCAAGAGTGCCATATTGATTTTCAGCTCGGGCAAGCTGGTTATAACAGGTGGGAAGACGTTAGACGATTGTAAAAAGTCCGTAGAGTTATTGCTGACGAAATTAAGGAGTTTAAACCTGTTTTAAGCGTTTAGAGTTGATGGGCGATAAAGAGAAGCTGAAAATAGCAGTTGCGGGAAAGGGCGGTGTGGGGAAAACAACTATTGCAGGTACGCTCGCTCGACTCCTTGCGAGGGATGGGCACAGTGTAATAGCAGTGGATGCTGATCCATCAATGAACTTAAAATTTGTATTGGGTATAAAGGATAACCCTAAGCCCGTGTCCGAACTAAAGGACTTGATTTTCGAGCGGACTAACGCTTATTCAGGGATTTACAAATTAAATCCCAAAGTGGATGATGTAATCAGAAGATACGGAGCAGAAGGACCCGATGGTGTGACATTGCTGGTAATGGGAACGATAGAGAAAGGCGGCTCGGGCTGCACATGCCCGGAAAATGCGTTCCTTCGCTCTTTACTGCGTCATATCCTGTTCAAGGGGAACACGGTTATAATGGATATGGAAGCGGGGATAGAGCATTTGGGCAGGGGAACGGCAAAAGGGGTTGACTTACTGCTTGCCGTGGTCGAGCCCGGGATGAGGTCGGTAGAGACAGTCGGTAGAATAAAGACGCTCGGAATGGATATAGGGATAAAAAATGTGGCGGCGGTGATGAACAAGGTTACAGATCCAGAGATGGTAAAAATGATAGAAACCAAATTAAATGCTATGGACATACCATTGTTGGCGATCATTCCTCACGATCAGGCGTTGATAAATGCTGATATAGAGAATAAAGCACCTTTAGATGTAGGTGGAGATGCAGTTGAGCATATAAAAGCAATTAAAGAAATCTTAATTGATTGCCAAACAAATTTAGTACCGAATACTTAAATAGCAGATTAAAATAATAAATGAGACTAGTAGCAGATGGAGAACAAGGATATAGAGCGGGATAAGAAAAGGGCAGAATATGAAGAAGGCTTAAAAAAGACGTTGATACCAGTCGCATTCGGTATTCTTGCTGGCGCCTTATCCTTTATTTTGATAAAAGATCCAGTATCAACGGATGGTTTGATTATTGCAATTATCATGATATTTGTGCAGAAGTTTGTCTATCGGTCCTTACATATACCCATGGAAGGTGTAAAAGACTGGATTTATCTCGCTTTTATGACTCTTTTCTGCTGGTTCGTCGCTTATACGTTAATGTTGAATCTGTAGATCGGAATTTAGAATAATGTGGGTGGCTGCGATAGCGAGGGCATCCGTAACATCATCGGGCTTTGGCATTTCCTCTAATTTGAGATTCGCCATTACACTGGTGGCGACTTCGCTCTTTGTTGCCCTGCCATATCCGGTTATAATGCTCTTTACTTCGGATGTGTTATATTCATATGCCGGTATGTCGGAGATCGCAGCAGCTAAGAGACAAACTCCTCGTGCCTGACCAACACTTAACGCCGTCTTCACGTTGGTATTGAAGAAAATCATCTCTATCGCCATAACATCAGGCGTCGCGGCCTTTATCACGGCGAGCAGATCATAATAGATCTTTTTTAATCGCTCTGCATTCGATTGCGCGGGAGTTGTCTTCACATAACCAAAATCAATTGGTTTCAATCGCCCGTTGTTTAACTCGACAACACCCCATCCAGTGCGAGCAGTTCCTGGGTCTATTCCTATCACACGCATAAAAAAACCTTTGATTCCTTCAAAAAGTTTTAAAAACTTTACCAATGAAATATTAATTATACTACATATAAAATGAATTGTTAAGGGGAGTGAAAAGAAGGAAAGTAAGTAATGGAGAAAGAAGAAGGGATTGTAGTTCCTGGGGATTTCCTGGGTACTTCTGAGGAATTTACGCCCGGGATGGGCGTGTATGATGAAACTGGGAATATCTATGCCTCTGTGACTGGAGAGATTAGCATAAGTGATAAGAGAGTTATAGATGTCCTGCCAAAGGTAGGGACACCGCCAGTGCCAGAAGAAGGAGATGTGGTTATAGGAAGGATAGAAGATTTGAGAGATGCTGTTGCTGTCGTGAATATAGCGCGGGTGGAGGGTAAAGGAGATCGAGAAGTTGCCGCATCTACGCAGGGTATTATCCATATATCGAATATAAAGAGCGGGTATGTGTCAGAATTGCAGCGTGAGTTTGGTTATCTGGATCTGGTGAAGGCGAAAGTGCTGGACGCAAAGGCATTAAGACTTAGCACGGAGGGGAATGATCTGGGCGTGATAAAAGCGATATGCGGGAAATGCAAAGGCGATTTGAAGAAGAAAGGGAATACGCTGACGTGTGATAAGTGCAAGAGGGTAGAAGTAAGGAAGCTATCTGAGGATTATGGTAAGGGATTATTGTAGCTATCTCATACTAAACTAAACAAAACTAAACTAAACTAAGGGGTGATCTGAGCATGGAAGAGGGAGACATAAAGATGAAGGTAGTGGAGAGGAATGAGAACGAACTGCGGCTAGAGATAGAAGGGGAGGAAAATACTCTTTTAGCACCGCTGACTTCCAAGCTCCTGGAGAATGAAAATGTAGACCTGGCAACTAATAGCATGACACATTCGCTGCTGGGCAATTCCATATTGTATGTAAAGATGAAAAAGGGCGATGCTTTAGAAGCCGTAGAATCCGCAGCCACTTCTCTTGCTTCCGACTTTGAAGAGTTTGGGCGGAAATACCGGGCGGCAATAGTCTAGCGGTAGGACATAGGCTTCCCAAGCCTGTAACCCGGGTTCGAGCCCCGGTTGCCGCATAAAACTTCCTCTCTTGGAGACGGTTTTTGGCATATAACCTTTAGGATTTTATTTTATGACTGTTACCTAAAGTAAACTAAACTAAATACTGTGTTGGGCGGATGATATGGACCAGATAAAGAAATATGAATTCAGGAAGATGTTGGAAGAACTGAGGGAAAAGACCGGGCGAGGTACCGAGCTCGTTTCTGTTTACATCCCGCAGGATAAACAGATTTCCGATGTTACTTCTCAGCTCCGTTCGGAGTACGGACAGGCGATGAACATAAAGAGTAAAACAACTCGTACTAATGTTCAGAGCTCTCTGGATTCCATATTAGCAAAGCTGCGGTACGTACGTGTGGATGAGAACGGGTTGGTTATTTTCTGCGGCGCCGTAGCTAAGGGAGGGGACAAAACAGATATAGAAACATTCATTGTGGAGCCGCCAGCGGAGATACATTCCTATATCTACCATTGCGATTCGAGCTTCTTCCTCGAGCCGCTGGAAGATCTAGTGGACGAGCACGAGAAATACGGCTTGATTGTGCTTGACAAAAGAGAGGCAACTATCGGTGTCTTGAATGGGAAGGTGATAGAGTCGCTGAAGCACATAACCTCCGCAGTTCCGGGAAAGATGAGAAAAGGTGGGCAGTCGGCACCGAGATTCCAGCGGCTGCGGCTAATAGCAATCGGCGATTTTTATAAGCGAATAGGTGAACATACAACACAGGCATTGCTTCAGATGAACCTAAAAGGCATTTTGATTGGTGGTCCCAGTCCGACGAAGGAGGAATTTTTAAAGGGGTCTTTCCTGCATTATGAGTTACAAGATAAGATTCTTGGTATTTTTGATGTCGCCTATACTGATGAATCGGGACTTTATGAACTCGTAGACAAAGCGGAAGAGGTATTAGAGGGGTTGGATTTGGTGCGTGAGAGGAAGCTGATGACAAGGCTCATGGAACTATTGGTTAATAATGATACTCTGGTGGCATACGGGGAACGAGAAGTGCGGCGGAAATTGGAACATGGTGCGGTGGATACGCTTTTGGTCTCAGAAGAGCTAGATAAGGCGCTTGTGCACGAGTTGGTGGAGATGGCCGAGGTGATAGGGTCAGAAGTAGAACTAATTTCGACAGAGTTTGAGGAAGGAGCGCAGTTAAAGCGAGCTTTTGGTGGCGTTGCTGCTATATTACGCTATGGCTAGAAAGTAAATTCACGACATGGGCCTGTGCCCGCCCCACCGATTAAAAGCACACGTACCAAAAGGCTTATATATACCTTGTACACTTCCAATTTTTAACGCTCTGCTTTATGGAAGGCAATGAAAACTAAGAGGGACCTTACTTAAAGCGATACGAACGAAGCGTACTTTAGCTTGACCTGAAACGGCTCGGAACCATTTTGTGATGAAATCCTCAATTTTCTTATTGTATTGTCTAGATACTCAATATACAATAAAGAACCCACCGCTGCCACCGATACATTTGAAATATATTAACTTCTCCAACACCGCCATATGTCGTTCATTCATTCATGTATTTTATCACATAACGATATGTGATATTCTACTCATATAAGCATACGTTAGAAACATTTAAATAGGGTAATATCTATATCAATATTCATGAACAAAGAGGATGTGTCAGGATTGGCGGGGTTGTTCTCTGGGAGCATCGCAAAGATCCTTGATTTCTTACTTATACATAAGGGTTTTGACTACTCGAAGACAGAAATCGCTGAAAACAGTGGAGTGGGGTATAAAACGCTTTTCGATAATTGGGATAAACTCAAGCGGTATGGTCTTGTGAAAGAGACGAGAACGATTGGGAGAGCAACATTGTATACTATAAACCAAAACTCTCCGATTGTTAAGGCACTTAAGAAATCACAGCACGAGATTATGTTCTATGATGCAGAGATAGTTGCACAGGAACAAGTAGAAAAGGGGATTGTATTAGAGATAAAGAGAGAGGAAGTCCAAGTTTAAAAGAAGCGATGCATGCACCAATGGGATGCCCCGGAATTTCATTCGGGTGTGGTATGGTTGGGGCTTAAAAAGTTATAGTATAAATGACACATAGAAAGATAAGAGGATTAGAGGATTATGTATTTATGTAGTAACGAACATAATTAATAACTAAGGGGTAAAATGAAGATGAGCGAACGAAAAATAAAAGTGGAGCTTGATGAGCTTATAAAAAGTGCACAGCAACAGCCAGGTATTGCAGAGCTAATGTTTGTTTATGGTCAATATGACGAAATGTTGCGGAAAAGTGGTGAATATCTAGAAGGAGTTAAACCAAAAGTTGTTATTTCGGCTAGTTCCAATTCGTCATAAATACAGAGGATGTTTTATCCTACGACAAACTTGGATGCCCCAGAATTCATTCGGATGTGGCCTGACTTCATTAACCCCAAATATCATGGCTCAACATTGAGCGATTCAACTCCTCTTTATATAAACGCCAGTGCGGCATAAATTTATCCTGATATGCCATAAAACGGTCGCTGTGGTTGCGCTCTATTAGGTGTATCATCTCGTGTACGATAATGTATTCAAGACTTTGTTCCGACTTTTTTGCGAGTTCAAGATTTAACCAAATTCGACGACTTGCAAGAGTGCAAGTGCCCCATTTGGTTTTCATTTTCTTGATACCCCAGTCATCAACTTCCACCCCGATTATCTTTTGCCATTTATCTAATAATGCAGGTACTTGATCTTTAAGTTGCTTCCGATACCATTTGGTAAGCACTTTTTCGCGCTGCTCGTTCGTGCTCCCAACCCTAACGTAGAGGTCAATATGTGTTTTATTGCGTATTTCTACTTTGGGGGTAGCATTGCAATAAATAACATTTAATATATAGCGTCTGCCTTTGTAATAGTGACTTTCTCCGGACACAAATTTACGTTCTGATTGACGTTCTTGTGTTTCAAATTTCAATTGCTGTTTTCTTATCCACGCCATTTTCGTGATGGCAAAAAGGCTAACAGCATCATCATCTATTTTCAATGGTGTAGCAATGCGCACCCTGCCGTTGGGTGGATATACACCAAGATGCAGATTCTTTATATCCTTTCTTACCACATCTATTGATAGGTTACCGACCGTAATCCGGTGCATTTTAATATTCCCTCTGATTTTTGACTAACCCAAAAACACGGTCTACTTCATCCTCATCATCTATGTGTTTTCGTATCGCATATTTTACTTCTCGTTCCTTTATCAAATTGCCACGCCATCCGTCTTTTTTCGTGTGACTGATTTCCGCATCCAGGGCAATCGTGAGTTCTTCATCATGACTTAAATTATCGTATAGGGCGCGTTTGGCATTAGAATTTAAGCCTTTAGGATATGTAGCAGAATCAGCGGGTTTTTTTACGTTAATACTTAGTTCGACTATTTTGGCCAAGTATTCTTCATAACTTTTGGCTTCTTCTTTTCGCTCAATTATCAATTCGTCCAGCAGCGTAGACATATTCTCGTAATACTTCGGATTCGTTGGCATTTGATCGATTATCAGCCTGCGGATATTGTTTTCAATGGTTTCCGCCATGGCTTCTTTGTTTCGGGTTATGCCTTTTGGTAATGCGTTTACCGCATCCGCGCCCCGTTCTACGATCAAATCGATCAGCGTCATGTCATCAAAAGCAGAAATCGTTTTGCTTTCCTCTGCACCTATATACGTGTCTATTAAATGACGCATAGCAGGCTCGTATGCCTTCAAGTCGATATAATCACCACTTACCAGTTTTATTTCGGCTCTTACAGCTTCATAATACTTTACATCGCTTTTTATGTCTTCTATCTCTTCCGGTGTATATCCTGCACCCCTCATTTCGTTTGCTATGTCGGCATAAGCTCTGATCAATGCGGCCGTATGCTTGTATACTGCTATACGCTTCTGTTCCGTTTCTTTTAGATCATCTTTGATTTCCGTATTGCCGCAGAAGTAACGAGTATAAGCCAGAGTATCTTTTGGTGCTGCTACCGGTTCGCACAACGCTTTTATTGCTTCCAGTGCATTATCCAATCGTTCCTTGCCTAATGCCAATCTGTCTTTTAACAAGCCTTCCACATCTTCCTTTTCGTAAGCGTCAAATGCGTCTGAGGTATATTCAGCAACAGACTTTTCAAGGCTTTTGAAGAGGTCTTTGTAATCGATGATATAGCCATATTCTTTATCTTCGCCATCTAAACGGTTTACACGGCAGATGGCTTGAAACAGCCCATGATCCTGCATACTCTTATCAATGTAGAGGTAGGTGGCCGAAGGAGCGTCAAAGCCCGCAAGCAGTTTATCCACAACAATGAGCAATTTCATCTGGGCCGGTTCTTCTACAAACTTCTTTTTCACTTCATCTTCAAACGTCTCTGGATCTTTACCAGCCAGCATCTTCTGATACACTTCGTATTTCTTCAGTTTGTCAGTAGGCGAGTCTTCGCCGGTGCTTTCGCCTTTTTGGTCTTCCGTTGTGGGTATGTAGGAGGTGACGATGGCGCATTTTTTCAATCCTGCATTTTGAAACAGTTCATAATATTTACATGCCTGATAAATACTGCCTGAGACTAACATGGCATTGCCTGCACCGTTTTGCAACCGGTCTTTTGTTTCCATGTCCAATATAATATCGGCAACAATTTTATCTAATCGTGATTGTGAGCTGAGGACACGTTTCATGGTGCCCCATTTCTTCTTCAGTTCGATTTTGGCGTAGTCGGTTAATCCTCTTGTCTTTGCCTCGAACCACTGGTCGATCTTTGCCGGTGAGGTGATGTTCTGGTCAACGTTTCGTGCCTCGTATCGCAGATCAAGCACTACCTCATCTTTTACTGCTTCATCGTATTTGTAGGTGTGGATGTATTTGCCAAATACTTCTATGCTTTTCTTTTTATCTTTCTTTAGCAGGGGCGTGCCGGTAAAACCGATGAGCAAGGCATTAGGCAAAATGAGTTTCATGGCTTTGTGCAGCTTACCCGACTGTGTGCGGTGGCACTCATCTACAAATACATAGATGTCGCCTTTTGCTCTGAAGTCTCTGGGCAGACTTCTTTTAAGTTCGTCAATATAGCTATCATAATCTGCTTCTTCTTTGTGAGCGAATTTATGGATTAGCGAGCAGAGCAACGTTGGTGTTGTTGCATTTAATTTTTCAATCAAGTCTTTTCCGCTTCTGTTGAAAAGATTTTTGATAATCCAAGCATTTAGCATCATCTAAAATTTACTGGTAACTCTATGCGGGTGGCGTGATCGCACCCATATCACTAACAAAATACTCATAAAACGCGCTCCCCGCCTCAATACTACCATTGTATTGGATCACTGCATCGTCTGGTTGAAAAGCCATGAAATTAACAAATCCCATATTAGCAAGATAAGGGTAATTGAATTCGATGACGCTTTCCGCATTAACGGTAACATTCAGATCATGGGTTGAAAATACAACCTTGACTGGCCTTTTCCTGTTGAACTCACTCGCATTTATCCAATCAGTTTCTGTAATCATTATTTCATCGGTTGAATATTCTGCAAGCGCTGTCCCATTATGCTTTTCCAGCAATGTTAGGTGTTTATACGAATAATCATCGTAACCATCATCCAAACTCCTAACGGCATAAGCAATAACTTGGTAGTTCTCTGTCGTCACGTCGAACCAACTCCAGCCATGCATATCCATTGACCATGGCCTGCTACCTATAGGGATCATATGATCCATGTATCCCACAGCATCAGAGACATTGTATCTTTTGCCTTCTAACAGTATCGACCCGTTAATAGTACCGTAAGAATACTCGTATGTGGTAAAGTTAAGCGGATGTTCCGCCTGATCTATTGTCTTCTCTACCTCTGGTCTGAAGATCAAGTCCATAGCCATACCATCATATGTGTAATTCAAATTATATCCCGCGAGTGCAGAGCCATTAAATCGCTTTACGCCATCCGGGTACACATAGTCTACGTAAGGGGTATGCAATGCTATGTAATTACCGACTGTGGTTTGTGGAATGTATGTCTCAGTATAATTGAAGGTTGTTGTGCCGTTGTCAAAATAAAGTCCGTAGAAAGTAACTAGATGAGAGAGTTGTGTTCCATTCAAGCTAACAATTATAGGCGACTCTTGATGGACCAGAGTAACAAAGAAACCAATAGCCCTTTCTTCACCTTCGGACGATACTAATGCCGCTTTCCCATTTAGGTACCACCATTCTGCCATAAAGTCAACATTGTAATCGGTCTCTAAATGTCCACCTTCGGTAAAGTCTGCCAGATCTGCAGATGAATCCGCTGATGCGGGCACTATACACATCACCACCACAAGCGATAATGTTAGCCCTAACAATATCTTACTTGGTTTGTTCATTTTTTATTGTATATGAAGTATAACTTATAACTATTAAAGACGCAGATTTACACGGATTTACTAAACTAAATTTGAGTTTGACATTGTTGATCATTATCATCTGTGCCAATCTGCGTTAATCGGTGTCAATAATTTATTTTCTTGCTCTTTATCTACCCAATCTGCGACATTATCAATAACAATTAAAGCTACATGACCGGGTATGAAAAGATCCGCGGGCGTGGCCTCACCAGTGCCGGGCACGGCCATAAAGAGATGATTAAAATCAGAATAAAGTATATTTTTGAAGCACAGGTTATTTTTTCCCGTCAGACCTTTTATCCACATCTCATAATCTACCGTTGTAACGTGGTAATCGCGTTCTCCTTGAAGAATAAGAATAGGAAGAGACAAATTTCTTGCTACATTTACAGGATCATAACCACTTACCGCTTCCCAATACGATTCTGGAGCTCCTAAGAGTATTTCGCCTTTGCTTATGTTAAGTTCTTTCACTTTCTTTGAGGAGAGTAACAAAGGTCTTAGCTATTGTTTCCATATTAGCCGTAGCTGCTACTTCCGTGTCAGATTCACTACATATGTAGTTCTCAAAAGGCGTCATTAAGGGATAAAGATCACATTCATCCTTTTCCGGATCTATGCTATAAGGTGTGTCGCCAATTCCATTTGCATCTGCTCTTCCTTTGTAATCAGCCCAGTAGTTGCCTAAGTAGCTCGCGTAAGTTGTTCTGTTATAAGTGTAGGTTATTTCTTCTGGCGAGTTCCAGATGTTGGTTGACGCATAAGAATCAACATTAAAAGTGTTGTTTATGAAGTTGTTTAGATAGATGCTATTGTTGCGGGAAAAGGAGAGGTGGATGCCGTCACTGTTGTTGCAGACCTTGTTACCGGTTATTGTGTTGTTGCTGGAAATTACATTTATCCCCGCACAATCCCACCCTCCCGAGTTTGTTGCATTGAATCCTTCAAGCGTAATCCCATCTGCATTTAAAGTAATCGCACTACCACTGCCGTTTGCATCCACAACAGGATAACCAATCCCTTTTAGTGTAACCGATTTATTAACATAGATCTTCTCGTAGTAAACACCGGAATGTACTATAATCGTATCATCCGCAGAAGCATTATTTATCGCTTCTTGTATCCCGGAGAAATCAGCCCCGCCGCTGCCATCCACAGACTAGTTCGTTGCAGATGCAGTACCCACAAAACTCAGCACCAAAATCGTAGCGCATATGACCAATAGCCCACTTTTTTTAGCCATCTTTTATGTCCCTCGTAATTAACAGTAATCTTCACATTTTTAGTTGGTGGTATTAGTATATAACATATAGACTTTCTCTTAAATTAGACCACGTAGTAGGTAGTAGTAGAAACACCGTATTTGAAATTATATCCATATCTAAGTCAACCTAATAAACGCACCCATAATTTCGTTTAAATCTTCTTATTTATCATTGACTTTTGATTTATCCATTTCACCGACGAAAATGAGTGTTGTCACTTTTACGATAAAGCCTGGATCGAATAGTCACCTTCCGGTTTCTCAGACCGGCCATGTCCTCTATGCTTATATGCAACCATATTGTACGGTTTAGCGAAAAAATTTATTTATGTGTCCCATGCTGAGCAGTCGTCCATCTGGCCCTGAACAATTTTGATATTTCAAATGATATTTCACCTTATAGGATACTCTTGTCCTGGTTGTAAATGGCCATATTCAAAGGCTTTTTATAGGTGCATTGTCGTCTAAAGCTCATCGAAAAGATAGCCATTTTCTGCTTTTCCTAACTCCGCAACGCCCGCTTCTCTTTCTTCTCTACCTTTATCTCTTCGATCTTTGTATGTGGGTAATTACCGGTTTCGTCCTTCTCCTCCGGTTTCACCATGTCCCATAACGTTAGCAAAGCCACACTCACACCATGCAGTGCATCCATCTCAACACCAGTTTTTCCAACTGATTTCACTGATACCACTGCTTTTATATCGCGTTCGCCTATAGAAAAATCAACTTTTACGGAATCTATACTTATAGGATGACACATAGGGATCACAGCAGGCGTTTTTTTTACCGCTAATATCGCTGCTGTTTCCGCACATCCAAGCACATTCCCCTTCTTCACAGTACCACTTTTTATCTTCTCTATCGTGCTGCTCTTAATTTTTATCCTACCAGAAACTACTGCCTCTCTCACGACATCGCCTTTTTCACTTATGTCTATCATACCCGATTGATTCATAGTCTCCCTATACATCAAAGTGGCCAGACACCGAAATATACCTCCAGACCTAATACTATTGCACCAATAGCTATGCCTGCGATCAATATCGTCTTCGGCGACATTTTGACTACGGATTCTTCTACGTCATAATATCGCATTAAGCCGGCAGAGGACATAAGCCCACGCTCTTCTCTACTACCGCCTCCACCACTACCCCTTCCTTCTTTCTTTGCTTTCTTCGCGGTTTTTACTTTTCCCATATTTCACCATTTGTTTTTGCTGTTATATTAATTTTCTAGAAACTAAAATTCAAGCTCCAGTTTCAAACCATATTTCTCGGTTATAACATCAGCTCTAGCATCGCCTGATTCTATCGTCTCCACATGTAATGTCGCTTTCAAATCGTCATAGGTAATTTTTAACTGCTCTTTTGTCTCTTCATCGCATTTTAATAAAACTCGACTTACCTGTGCATTCAAGGCCTTCTTGTTAAGTGTTTTATATTTCCGCACTGCCGAAATCACATCCACTGTTTTATCGCCGATCTCCTCTGCTTCAGTGTCAATCATAGCCTCATCCTGTTCAGGCCATTTTGATATATGTATGCTCTTACAGTTCTCCTTATCCGCGAAATAAGCGTGGTATATCTCTTCCGTGATGTGGGGCTGTATGGGAGCCATCATTTTAAGCATCGCCAGTAATGAGACATAGAGCGTATATTGCGCACTCCGCTTCGCTTCTTCCCCACGCTCGGGAGTATACAACCTGTCTTTCACTATCTCTAAATATGAATCGCAGAAAGTATGCCAGAAGAAATTCTCCATGTCTTTCTTGACCGTTGAGAATTCATAATCATTGAAACTAGCCGTACATTCTCCGATCAACCTATTCAATTTGGAAAGCAGCCATTTATCCATGAGCTCTAACTCACATCCGTTGTTCAAATCATAGCCGTTCAAATGTAGTAACGCAAATTTGGAAGCGTTCCATAATTTGTTCACGATTTTCACGCCGCGCCGTATCTCTTTCTCTTCATACGGTAAATCGTCACCAAGCTTGGCTGAGCAAGCCCAGAACCGTAACGCATCGGCTGAATACCGTTCAATAACGCCCTGCGGCTGTATTACATTACCTTTACTCTTGCTCATCTTCGCCTTCTTCGGGTCAAGGACGAAACCGTTGATTATAACATCCTTCCATGGTATCTGATTCTCATGCAGCAGCCCCTTCACAACTGTATTGAAGAGCCAGAAAGTGATAATATCATGGCCATTGCTCCTCAACGACATCGGATAGATCTTATTGAAAAACGCATCGTCCTCTTTCCATTTAGTTGCAATTTGGGGCGTTAGTGAAGAGGTGGCCCATGTATCTAGCACATCCGTTTCCGGTTTGAATCGTTCACAGCCGCATTTTGGGCATTTCGCTATCGGAGGTGCATCTGCTGTTGGGTCCACCGGCAAATCCTTATCGTCCGCAATCACTTCGAAATCGCATTCTTCACAGTACCAAACAGGGAATGGGATACCATAGTACCTTTGCCTTGATATGCACCAGTCCCATTTTAAGCCCTTTACCCAATTATCATATCTCGCCTTCATATACGGTGGATACCAGTTGAGCTTCGCACTCGCATCGAGAAACCGCTCTTTCAAGTCCAGATATTTTATGAACCACTGTTTGGTCATGATATATTCTACTGCAGTGCCACATCGCTCATGCACATTCACAGTATGTGTGATCTCCTTTTTACCCTTTAAGAGTCCTTGTTCATCTAAATCCGCGACTATTGCAGTTCTCGCTTTCTTTATGCGCATACCCGCGTATTTCCCCGCCTCTTCTTTCATTCTTCCGTGTTCATCAATAACGGAAATCCAGGGTAAATTGTGCGTCTTCCACCATTCTACATCTGTGCTGTCTCCCGCAGTGCAGCACATCACGATTCCTGTCCCGCTCTCCGGATCCACCGCTTCATCTTCCATAATCGGGACTTCAAGCCCAAATAGCGGCACTTCCGCATTTTTACCTCGGTAGCCCTTATATCGTTCATCATCGGGATGATAGAAAACCGCCACGCAAGCGGGTAAAAGCTCGGGTCTTGTAGTGGAAATCAGCAAATCCGCACCTTCTATCTTGAATGTTATGTCATAAAACGATGAAGGTAGGGTTTTATCTTCTGTCTCTACCTGAGCGATGGCAGTGCCGCATTTTGAACACCAAACGGTAGGTTCATGTTTCCTATATGCCCGTCCATTATGGTGAAGTAGAATAAAACTCCTTTGTGATGTCTTTCTGCTCCATTTGTTAATCGTACGATATGTAATATCCCAATCGGGACTTATACCCAAACTTTTCCACTCCTCGAGCATCCTCTGCGCCGCTATTTCGCTCTCCTTCAGACAGAGTTCAATAAATTCCTGCCTCGACATCTCCTCTGCCATCTTCCCTGTCTTCTTCTCAACATAAAGCTCAGTGGCAAGCCCATTATTGTCAAACCCGAAGGGATAGAATATGTTTTTGCCCTGCATACGCTGAAATCGCATTATCGTGTCCGCCTGGATGTATGCCATTGCATGTCCGATATGCATATTACCAGAAACCGTTGGTGGTGGCGTATCTAATGAATAAATAGGTTCATTACTTTCCGGATCGAACTTGTAAACGCCTTCTGTTTCCCAGAATACCTGCCATCTCCTTTCTGCTTCTTTTACATCGTATCTTTTGGGGATGTTCATTTCATTCTACCGATATGATAGGTATCGTATATTTTATACCCTTTTCATTGTATATAAATTATAACTTCTACCTATTCAGGACGCAGATTTACGCAGAAAACTATTTCCTCAAATTATCAAATAAATGCCTTACGTTTAACTTCCGGTTATTTTAAATCCTGATTATCTGCGTT
>WSZT01000144.1 GCA_013139985.1 Candidatus Methanophagales archaeon
CCGATATTAGCGTAAATTTCATCCAGTGTCCTCTTATCCACCGACTTGTAATATTTCCCTCCGGTCTCTACAGCGATCGTTTTCAGCGTTTCTTCGTCTAGTTCTGCATACTGAGGATTGCCGAAGAGATCGTACCCGATAATCGCAGGTTGATCAGAGCCGAGCCCAACGGTGTAGACCTGCATTTTACTTGCCCTTGCGAACTGAACAGCCTCTTGCGGGCTCACAACACCTGCATTGTTCACACCATCACTGAGTAAAATAACCACTTTCTTCTTGTTCGGGATAGATGTGGCCATGTCAATAGCGAGGCTGAGACCATCGCCAATTGCTGTTCGCCCTGTTTTTTGCTCTATCCCTTTCAATTTCCTTATTGCTTTATCCTTAAATGGCGTGAGATAACATGCGGTTGTTGCGCCCGACTCGAAGATGACGATGCCCACGTTATCTTTTGGCTTCAAACTGCGTATCAAAATCTCCGCGGCATCCTTTGCCGATTCTAATCGCGTTGGCTGATAATCCGTTGCCTGCATACTACCGGAATCGTCAATAGCTAAAACCACATTGACACCCTCCTTAGCTGTTTTTAGAGGGATCATCGGGTCCGCAAGACCGACAACGATCAATGCTATAATAATAGTAAAGATGAGGAAAGGCAAATGCGCACGGATCCAGACGCCACGTCTGTTTTTGTTTGTAGCGGATTTTACGATACTCAAAGCACTGAATTTAAGCGCTGCTTCTTTTCGTTTCCGCCAGTAAAGTTTGTAAAAGTATACTAACAGTGGTATAATCAATAGAAATAACAATACCCATGAGTTAGCAAAACTAAAGCCCATGTGTCACCGCACCACTCCCCTTCTCCTATCGCGCATCTTGAAGAACTGTTGTAGAGGGATGTAAAACGGCTCGCTCGTGTTCATTCGGATCATATCCACATTCAGTCGCTTCATCCGGGATAACCGGTCATCACTTCTTTTATTCGCGAGTGCGGTATATCTCTTCCGAAACTCGAGGTCAGAAGTGTCCACGAGCATTTGCTCTCCGGTTTCAGAATCTTCTAAGAAGACGTAGCCGATGTCCGGGATGTCCTCCTCCCTCACGTCACTTATATCCACGAGAATGACATCATGTTTATTCTTGAGTTGTTTAAGCGGACGCTCGAAATCAGTAGAAAGGAAATCCGAGATGATAAATATTATACTCCGCCTTTTGATGATGCTATTTAAGTATGAAAGCGCAACCCGGATGTCGGTAGTTTTATTCTTCGGCACGTAATATATGAGGTCCCGTAAGAGTTTTAGCATATGCTTCTTACCTTTTCCCGGCGGGATGAACTTCTCCACCCGGTCAGTAAATAAGCACAAGCCGACATTGTCGTTATTCCTCAGAGCGGCAAACATTAATGAGGCTGCGATGTCATAGCCCATGTCCTTTTTACTACGTTGGAACCCAAAATCGTTACTTGAAGAGAGATCGAAAACGATGAACATTGTCAGGTCACGCTCTTCGCTGAATTCCTTGACAAACGGAGCGTTAAATCGCGCTGTTACGTTCCAGTCGATGGCTCGTACGTCATCACCGGGCACATATTCCCGAACTTCGGAGAATTCAATACCGCGACCTTTGAAGATAGAGTGGTATTCGCCAGATAGGAGATTCTCAACCAGTCCTTTGGTCTTCACTTCTAGCTTTTTCACTCGCTTTAGTACTTCTTTTACTTGCGGCATTTCTGTTTCATCCTCGTTTAATTGTAGATGAAGTATAACTTCTACCTATAAATTTAATTTAGGACGCAGATTTACACTGATTTACACGGATTTGATTTCATCTGCGTTAATCAGAGTTAACCTGTGTCGATAATTATTTTAGTCTGATATTATGCTTTCTTGAAAAGGTTTTTAAAGGCCTATCAAATATTAATTAATGACGATGAAATCCTTAGCGTATAAATCGATTTTGGTATCAGCAATTGTCGGAATAGTGTTCATTTGCGGCTGCATCCAGGAACCACTAAAGCAAAAAGAAGAGCCTTCCGGATTGGCCCAGGAAAAGCTGAGTTTCGTCCAGCATTATTCCTTAGCGCCTCTGAATCACACGTTAGAAGTGTCGCCATATGATCTACCATTGAAAACCGAAGCGATATACAATTTCGATGATTTCTATAGCAAAGTCCCATTAGATGAAGATGCTCTACGCCTGCTGGAGGAGAACGGTTTTGTAGTTATACGCAACCCGTTCAATAAGGAGGAGGAATCGATAACTTTACCTTATAAAAGCCTGAAAAGGCAAGACATACCCATATTTATCACCTCGGATTCACTATTGCATCTCTACCATATCCAATTCGACGAAACGCTGCGACAAATAGAGGAACGAGAATTCTACGATACGATATGGACATTGAGCATGGAACTGCTGAACGAGTCAATAGGAGATTATACTAGTTATAATGGCGACTTAAAAGAGGCATCGCGAAGAAATGTCGCCTACTTCGCAGTTGGATTGAGTTTGTTAGAACCCCGTGAGGATCAATTGTGCTTAGAAGACTGGAAATGTAGTGATCCCGGTTTTGCGAGTGCGTACTTCGACCATACGGATCTGGAGCAATATCGTTTTGAAGTACCTGATTTTGTCAAATCAGAAGTGGAAGCGGAATTGTCGCTGATAGAGGAACACGAAAGTTTTTCGGCATCGCCTATCTTCTCTTATAACGAGGATTACTCACAATATGTTCCACGGGGGCATTATACACGAAGCGAGAAGCTGAAGAACTACTTTAAGGCTTTTATGTGGTATGGGCGAATGAGTTACATGTTAAAGGGCGGCTGTCCCGACTGTTTAGTTTCTGACCAAGATGCGAAACTTCAGACTATGGGTGCTAGCCTCATAGCATCTGAGCTTGCAGAAAGAGAAGAACTGAAAGATAAATGGGATAGGATCTACACAGTAACGGCGTTCTATGTCGGTCTTTCAGACGATTTAGGCCCTTACGAGTATATAGCCGCTTTAGATTCTGTTTTCAATGGCAAATTCGAGCCGGATGATTTGACAGACGAAAATATAGGCAAATTGAAGTCGAAATTGGCTGAGTACCCTGCACCAATGATATATGGTGGAACAGGCGATTGTGATGTCCCTCCACCTTTTACGCCTGAACAAGCGGATCAGTGCCTGGAAAACACAAAGGGGTTCAGATTAATGGGGCAGCGATTCATTCCTGATTCGTATATCTTTTCAAATCTGGTAGGCGCTTACACCGGGGTATATCAGGGAGACCGAGAGCCGAAACCGTTTAGTACTGTTATTTCCGGTGCTGGCATAGAGATAAGAGGATTTCCTCGCGGGCTTGATCTCATGGCGCTTTTAGGTTCTGATAGGGCGAGAGAGCTATTGGATATGCTGGACGATTCCAATTATACGTCATATGACGATGCATATGGCAGATTAGAAAGCGAATTTGATTCGTTTAACGAAACCGAATGGAACAAGAATCTTTATTGGTGCTGGCTATACACACTAAAGCCGTTATTAAAAGATTTTGGATCGGGTTATCCGACTTTTATGCAGACCGAATCGTGGCAGAAAAAGGAATTGAACACTGCTCTAGCGTCGTGGACTGAGTTGAGGCATGATACGATACTTTATGCCAAGCAGAGCTATACGATGAAGACAACTGCAATTCAAGTTCCGACAGCGGAGAAGCCAGTTGTCGGATATGTCGAGCCAGTACCGGAGTTTTACAATCGGCTGCTGGCTTTAACTCGGATGACTAATTCCGGTTTGGCGAGCATGAATGTTTTGGACAATGCATCAAGCAATAGATTAGAACATTTAGAAACGATATTAGAACGATTGGTAGAACTGTCAGCGAAGGAATTGGCGAATGAGGCATTGACCGAAGCGGATTACGAGTTCATAGATGACTTTGGCACGGAATTGAATGCGGTTATAAGTGAGGTAGATGATAAAGCGAAGAAGACGACAATAATTGCCGATGTGCATACCGATGGAAATACAGGTCATGTTCTGGAAGAGGGAGTGGGCTATGTGGATTTGATAGTAGTTGCATATATTGTGCCAGATGGTAGGATTCTTATCGGTGCGGGTCCGGTGATGACGTATTACGAATTTAAACAGCCTATGCAGGACAGGCTAACAGACGATAAATGGCGTGAGATGTTGAGGTCTGAACCACCGGAAAGACCCGAATGGTATTCTGATTTTGGCATGTGAAACTCTATAAAGCGTCTGGACTAAAAGTCATCAAAATCAAATACAATAAAGCCTTCTTTTCTTAGTGTCTCTTTACCCGTGATCTTTTTTGCAATCAAGCCAAAATGCTCTTTGCGTTTGTTGGTATTCCAGTCAACATATCCACTCTTCGTTCTCAGTTCCGCAAGGATGTCCAAAGCGTCCTTAAACTTCAGGGTACGGTATTTACATTCAAAGAATCCGAGCTCTTTGCTTTCTTCGTCTAGGGTAACAATATCTATCTCATACTGATTACTACCTTTTTCATGTTTTGGGATTGTACCCCACTGACCACCGATTTTCGGGATTCTGCAGGGCAAAGAGTCCCGCTTTCTAATTAAAAATTCGCGACAGACCCTTTCAAATACGTGTCCGAGATAGCGATTATACACGGCTTTAATTTCAGTAGCAGAAAAAATTGCCTCTTCTATAAATGTTATGTTCGGATTAATGAACCGGAACCAGAAATTGACGAAATTATCGCTGATATAATACCTGCTTCTTCTTGACTTCACATTATCTATCAATGGCGTCTTCCTTTCTACAAGCTCCACATCAATCAGGTTTCTAAGATATGGGCTTATATCAGTGCCTTTAGCGCCGATATAAGCTCTAATTTCACCTAATTTCGTATGGCCAGAAGCAATAGCACCCAATATCTTCTTATATGTCTTCACATCTCTAAACTCATATTTCATGAGGAAATCAATCTCCGATTTCAGAAAGGTGTCTACCTTCTTCAGCTCATCATCCAGCCATTCCCAGAACGGATAATCTATTTTCGCAAGATAGAAGGGGATACCATCAGAAAAGCCGTATATTTCTATACGTTCTTCAGTTGTAGATTCCGGAAAAAAGTCGGTCAATTCCGCGAATTTCAATGCCCTCAATTTAAGCTGCCCTGTTTTTCGGCCATACAAGGGTGCGTGATAGCTCAGAACTTGGCTTTCCATCATGGATATGGACGAGCCAAGTAGTATTAATTTCGTCTTTGTATTTGCAAGAAGGACATCCACTATCCTCTGGAGTTCGGAAACAACTTTCGGGTTCTCTTTTATCAGGTTTGGAAACTCATCAATAATTATTATCTTGTCTTTCAAGAAATTGAATATGGCTTCCAGATCCGCTTCCACATATTTTATTCGGGGTTCCACCCGAGAAGCAACGTCTTTGAGCTTTTTGAGATTGTTCTCTTCGGTTGCAAGATAATAGATAAAATCTTTCCCTTTTACACTGGCAAGAGCAAGAGTTGTCTTTCCTATTCTTCTTCGTCCGTAAATGACATATAAATCCAAATTGGGCCCGTTTAATTTCGCTTTGATTGCATCTAACTCTTTTTGCCTGTTTATGAAATTCATAGCTCACCCCTTTTCTATTTCTGTTAGTAATATAATAGATATTATACTAATTTGTGTTATATAAAGTTTTTGGTGTTTAAGAAGACGCGTCTTTTTCCAATTTTAAGAAATGGTTAAAGCCTCCGAGCTACTGATGTGCCTGCGAAGCATTTTTGTTAAAACTTTTTTTTATTGTATATAAATTATAACTTCTACCTATTCAGGACGCAGATTTACGCAGAAAACTATTTCCTCAAATTATCAAATAAATGCCTTACGTTTAACTTCCGGTTATTTTAAATCCTGATTATCTGCGTT